>JAKSAX010000058.1 GCA_022361395.1 Desulfobacterales bacterium
CGGCTGCTTCTCCGGCAAGGACCCCTCAAAAGTGGACCGCAGCGCCTCCTACATGGGCCGGTACGTGGCCAAAAACATCGTGGCCTCGGGCATTGCAGACAAGTGCGAAGTACAGGTGGCCTACGCCATCGGCGTGGCAGAACCGGTTTCCCTGCTGGTGGATTTCATGGGCACGGGTAAAATTACCGAAGCCAAGGCCGTGGACATTGTCAGGGAAGTGTTTGACCTGCGTCCCAGGGCCATCATCGAAACCCTGGACCTGTTGCGCCCCATTTACCGCAAAACCTCTGCCTATGGCCACTTCGGCCGGAAAGACCCGGATTTTTACTGGGAAAGAACCGACAAGGCGGACCAGATCCGGGAACTGGCCGGGCTTTAAAACATTATAAGGAGCAAACTCCATGTTACAGCAAACCAAAGATCCGTCATACATCGACCTTGACCTGAAACTGCCTTACAAGGTCAAGGAGATCTGCCTGGCCGAGGAAGGGCACAAGGACATGCAGTTGTCTGAAAAGGAGATGCCCGGCCTCATGGCCATCCGGGAGAAATACGGCCCGGAAAAACCCCTGAAAGGCCTGAAGATCATGGGCAGCCTGCACATGACCATTCAGACGGCCATGCTCATCGACACCTTGTATGAACTGGGTGCGGATATCCGGTGGGCCTCCGGCAACATTTTCTCCACCCAGGACCATGCTGCGGCTGCCATTGCTGAAAAAGGGTCTGCCGCCGTATTTGCCTGGAAAGGGGAAACCCTGGAAGAGTTCTGGTGGTGTACCGAGCAGGCACTGATCTGGCCTGACGGTTCCGGTCCCGACCTGATCGTGGATGATGGCGGTGACGCCACGCTTTTCGTTCACCACGGTGTGAAGGCGGAAAAAGATCCCTCCATCCTTGAAAACGTCAAAGGCAGCCAGGATGAAATTTGCCTGGTGGACCGCCTGAAAGTATCTGTGGCCGAAGACCCCCAGCGCTGGACAAAGATCGCTGAGAACATCCGCGGCGTATCCGAGGAAACCACCACCGGTGTTCACCGCCTGTACCAGCTGGCGGAAAAAAATGAACTCCTCTTCCCGGCCATCAATGTAAACGATGCCGTCACCAAGTCCAAATTCGACAACCTTTACGGTTGCCGGGAGTCCCTGGCCGATGGTATCAAACGGGCCACCGACGTCATGCTTGCCGGTAAAACAGTCGTGGTTGCCGGCTATGGTGATGTAGGCAAGGGCTGTGCCGCTTCCATGAAAGGCTACGGCGCCATTGTCCTGGTCACTGAAATCGATCCCATCTGCGCCCTCCAGGCTGCCATGGAAGGTTACGAAGTCGTCACCATGGAAGAGGCTGCCACCCGCGGTGATATCTTTGTCACTGCCACAGGCAACTACCATGTTATCACAGGTAAGCACATCGAACAGATGAAGGACGAATCCATTATCTGCAACATCGGCCATTTTGACAACGAAATCGAAATGAGTTACCTGGAGAATAATCCCAAAGCAGTTAAAACAGTGGTCAAACCCCAGGTGGATAAATGGACCCTGGAATCAGGCCGTTCCGTGATCGTCCTGGCCGAGGGCCGCCTGGTCAACCTGGGCTGTGCCACAGGTCATCCCAGCTTTGTCATGAGCAACAGCTTTTCAAACCAGACCCTGGCCCAGATCAAGCTGGCCAAGGAAGACCTGGAAACAAAAGTGTACACGCTTCCCAAGGAACTGGATGAGGAGGTGGCAAGACTCCATCTTAAAAACCTGTCCGTCACCCTGACCAAGCTTACCCAGGAACAGGCGGATTACCTGGGGCTTCCCGTGGAGGGACCCTATAAACCCGAGCACTATAAGTATTAATCCGCATTAAGTTGATATAAATCCGGGCAGGCCAAAAGGCCTGCCCGGATTTTGTCGTAATTGGCTGATGAGTATGGCTTCAGGCCATCCGCCGGTTCTCTATGGATACCTGATCATTCAGGGTCCAGAAATCATAGAGAAGACCAAGGCCGAACAGCCCCCCGGTCACAAGATAGATGATCCCTGAAACCCATTTGCCCATATACATGCGGTGAACACCGAACAGGCCGAGGAATGTCAGAAATATGAAGGTCAGTGAATAATCAATATCTCCTGCGCAATACCTGAAATCCGCCTCCGCGTCCATGGACGGGATCAGGAAAAAATCGATGATCCATCCTATGCCGAGCAGGCCGAAGGTAAAAAAATAAAGTGTGCCTGAAAGCGGCTTCCCGTAATAAAATCTGTGGGCTCCGATAAAACCGAATATCCAGACAATATATCCGATTGATTTTCTATGTGTGTCGTTTCTGTGCATTCTTTTCTCCTTTAATATTAAAAACCGGTTAGTTTTAACAGAATAACAGCAAACAATATGCCAACTCTTAAAATTTCTTAAATATCAATTGTATAGATGATCGGCAGGGTGGGGAAAGGGGGAATTGTTCTGTGTTTATGGTTAAAACAACCGAATAGTGGTTTGAAAAACCGTTGTCCGGCCTGACGCCAGGAGAATTGTTTTAACGGCACCTGGATGCCTGCAATTAGCGGCACCTGTCTGCTTGACTTTGAACGGGCCGGTCGTTTATGCTTTGCTTAAAAAATCGTTTCCATTCCGGCATAAGGAGAGATATATGAAAGCGTTGCGGTATACGGTAATCGGCGGGTTTGCCTTCATCCTTATTACAGGGGGCCTTCTGGTCGGCCTTGCGAATCTGGACGCCAACCGGTACAGGGGATTTCTCAGTGAACAGATCTCCCAGCGCCTGGGCAGGTCATTTGAGATCCGGAAAGACCTTTCCCTTTCATTCTACCCGTATCTGGAGGTTGATGCCGCAGGCGTGGCTGTTGGAAATCCTGACGGATTTGGAGAAGCGCTTTTTGCACAGGTGGATCATCTCAAGCTTCGTATTCATACCCTCTCTTTGATTCAAAAAAAACTTGTCATGGATGCTGTCCAGGTGAACGGTGTCCGGGTTAATCTTGTAAAAAATAAAGACGGAAAGGGGAACTGGGAGGCGTGGCAGGCACCGGCTTCTGCTGTGCCAAAAAACATACAGCCGGAGAAGAAAACGGATAATGGAGATTCAGCCGTAAAAGAAAGACAACCCCCTGTTGCTGTCACTTTAGGCCAGCCCGGTATCCATCTTCCTGAGAACTTTGAAGCGATGCTGGGCCTGCTCGGGGCCGGGGCTGAAATTAAAGATGCGAACCTTGAGTTCAATGACCTGCAGTCCGGGAAAGAGTTCTCTGTCACAGATCTTGACTTCCATTTGGCGCCGTTCGCCCCGGACACACCCATGCCCCTGATCCTGGGGGGACGGTTTGAAGCCGGCGGCCTGTCCGGACCCGTGTCGCTGAATGCCTCTCTCTTACCTGACCTGACACAAAATAAAGTTATTATCACTCCCTTTCAGGTGGATTTGGGTATGGCAGGCAGCCGGAATATTCCGGAGGTTTCCCTTTCATCCGCGATTGAGTTTGACCTGGCAAAGGACCTGCTGGTTCTGGACCAGCTGGCCGTAACCGGACCGGATACCCTGGTTAAGGGGCGTATATCCTTATTCAGGATAAGTTCAGAGGCTCCCGCCATGGATATGGAGATAGATGCTGCCGGGAAAGATTTCACTGCCTTGCTCAGGGCAGCCGGTGCCGAGAGACTGGCAGACCAGTTCCAGGGCCTGACGGATAAAAGTTTTGACGTTTCCGGACAGGTTGAGGCCTCTTCAGCGGAGAACACTATAGTTGTTTCAGGCCTCAACATCCGGATGCTGGATGCTAATATCAAAGGGGATGTCCGGGTTGAGCAAAGGAGAATGGGGAAGCCCGCAATGAAGGGGGACCTTAAAGCTGCAGGTCCGGACCTGCCGGCACTGATCCAGGTGATTGCCGGTATTCTCGGTAAAGAGACTGCCGTATCTGTGATTGCTCCGGATTTAAACCGCCTCAAGGATAAAAGTTTTGATCTCAATACCCTGTTTGATACTGATCTTCACGGGGGACGTGTTGAGATAAAAAATCTGAAGGCCAGGGGACTGGGAATAGAGATTGACAGCCAAATTTCAGCCCATGGGATTTTCTCCCTCATGCCCGCGGCAAAGGGACGCCTCCGGGCCAGAGGAACGGATTTACCCCTGGTACTGGCTTTGGCGGACAGCCTTACGGGTAAAAAGGAATTCAGCAGATGGGTGGCTGCGGCACCCGGCAAATCCTTTGAAACCGATGTCAGCATGGATCTGGATATGGGCCGGGGCCGTATGACCCTGCCGAAGTTTCAGGTAAAAGGGCTCGGACTTACAATAGACGGACGCTTTGATGCCGATAAACTAGGGACGAAAAAGGCTGTTTTAAACGGAGAGCTTGATCTGGCTGCCAGAGAAATCGGATGGCTGTTTAAAACGGTAAAACAGGAAAGAGCTGCAGATTTTATCCACTCTCTTTATGTGAAAACAAAGATTTCAGGTGGACAGGGCAAAGTCTTGCTGGCACCTTTTCTTGCAACCGCAGACCTTACCCCTGCACAGGCAAAACAATTCCCGGGCGGTGTGGAGCTGAAAGCCCCCCTGATCCTGGATCTTACCGGGCAGTCCATCTCTTCGGACAACATCCTTTTCAGGGGGATGGGATTAACCCTGAAAGGAGAATTGAAAGCTGAAAATATTCAGACCACCCCCGGGGTTACAGGGCAGGTTGATTTAAGTCTTAAAAAATTACGAAAATTCATGGCTGCCATGGACATGCCTTTGCCCGCCACAGCTGATTCAAAGGTATTTTCAGTTCTGGAGCTGGAAACAAAGATTTCAGGTACACGGGACAGCCTCGCACTGAAAGGGATAAAGGCACGGCTGGATGATACCGGGGTGACGGGCCGTATCAGTCTTGCCGGGGCATCCAATCCAGCCGTTGATGCTGTTCTGGGGCTGGACAGGATAAATCTGGACCGTTATCTGCCAGGGCCGGTCCAAAAAGAGACGCCTA
>JAKSAX010000057.1 GCA_022361395.1 Desulfobacterales bacterium
AAATGCCATAACATTCTGTTTCTATAGGGTAAAATTTAAATTCTACAGAAACTAAATAGTGTCTAATTTTGCATATTGTTCATAGGCTAAGGAACATTTTTGAATTAAAAGCCCGGAGTTGATTTTTTTTATATCGGCCTGGGCTTTTTAACTGCATTGTAACAGCAGTGTTGCCGCAGGGTGCCAAAATACCTTATACTTTGAATTAATTTTCTGTGAATCTGGTGGTATAATGTGATGGTTTTCCTGAAAGTAGTATGACTTTAACTGCCCGGGGAGGGGGAATGAAAAAAATATCTTACCTTGTCCTGGGATTCTTCGTGGTGGCCTGCTTACTCTTTCTGAACCGGAGAGATGAACTGGTAAAAGAGAAGCAAAAAATCGACAATTGCCTGGAACTGGAAAAACAACTGGTTGTTGACGGCGGCAGTGAGGCTGACTGGCAGGCCCTGAAAAAATGCCGGGACGAGCAGGCCAAACGGCTGGGGCTGAACACGGAAATCCCGGAGGGTGAGTTCTTAGGGGATGAGGCAAATGCCCCGGAAGGCTCATTTGCCTATTTTCACGGATTCGGCCGGAATGAATCCATCACCGTGTTTGAGGACAGGGTGGAGTTCAAAAGCATGACCGGTTATCCTTCGGGACTTCAAACCATACCCTATTCTAAGATCACGGAAATCGTCTTCGAGCGCGTTCCCGTCTCGACTATTGTAATGACCTATGACGGGGAGCACGGGATGACTTACGATTTGTCTGTCTCTCTTTATACAAAGGGCAGTCCAATGGTTCCTGATGCTGAAAAATATACCCGGGCACTGTATGAACTGCTGACGGAATTTCATGGCGGGGGTTAGAGGCGCCTGTTCCATGAAGCCTCTTTTCAGGTGGCTAACCGGACAATGATGTCTAAAATATTCTTGAGTTTAATGGGTTTTGATACGTAATCATCCATGCCTGCCTTAAGGAAACGCTCCCTGTCGCCTTTCATTGCATTGGCGGTTAAGGCAACGATGGGTGTCCTTGATTCCCCGTGGGCCTCTAATTCCCGGATAGCCCTGGTTGCAGCAATCCCGTCCATCAAGGGCATCTGAATATCCATGAAGATGATGTCGAACCCGGTGTCCCTGTAACGGTCCACGGCCAGCTTACCGTTATCGGCAATCACAATCTCATGCCCCTGTTTTTCCAGCATCATCTTGGCTACTTTCTGATTGATCTTATTGTCTTCTGCGATGAGGATCTTTTTTTTAGGGAAATCAGTACGGCGGTTATGTTTAATTTCCTCCACCCTGTAGCTGGTGATTAATTTCATATCCGGGTTGTTGATTTCATCCGGAGAGAGGCTTGCAATGGTCCTGATGCAATCGATGAAGGGCTGCTTTTTTATGGGCTTGGTTAAAAATGCGGTAAAGCCGGCCTCTTTTATTCTGCCCGCATCTCCTTTGTAGGATGCCGATGACATCATTACCAATGTGATACCGGAAAGGGCTTTGTCCCGCTTTATTACTTCACCGAGATGCTTGCCGGACAGGTCCGGAAGGGAAAGGTCGATAAATGCTATGGTGAACGGATCCTTTTCTTCAGCCGCGTTCCTGAGTTCGGAAAGCGCCGCCTCTGCAGTCCGGGCGATGTTGAACCGGCACTTGCTGGAGCCGAGGTACTCTTTAAAAACCATGCAATTGATGGGCATGCTTTCCACAACAAGTATTTTCTGATTCCGGACGTTTTGGGTGAGGTTCAGCTGGTATTCTGCGTTTTGCTGCTTACCGAAGACCGCTGTGAACCAAAAACAGGATCCTTCATTTTCAACACTGTCAGCACCGATTTCTCCATTCAGCATCTCCACAAGCTGTTTTGAAATGGCAAGGCCAAGGCCTGTTCCTCCGTATTTTCTGGTAGTTGAGGCATCGACCTGGGTAAACGGGGTGAAAAGAGTTCCCAGCTTGTCTTTTGGAATCCCGATTCCTGTATCTATGATTTCAAACAAGAGTTCTGCGGTTTCCTTATTCTCTTTCCGGAGTGAAATTCTTATAAAAACCTCACCTTTTTCAACAAATTTAATGGCATTGCCAACCAGATTTGTAAGGATCTGCCGCAACCGGCCCGGATCCCCCATCAGTTGCGTGGGCACCTTGTCCCTTATCATGCAGGCAAATTCGATGCCTTTTTCAAATGCTTTGACAGACATGATATCTGTAAATGAATCCAGTGTAACGTTGAGATCAAATTCAATGGTTTCAATCTCCAGCTTGCCTGCCTCTATCTTGGAGAAATCAAGGATATCGTTGATAAGGACAAGAAGGGAATCCGCACTTTGCTGGGCAGATACCGCATAATCATATTGCTCCGGGGTCAGTGCGGTTTCCGTCAGCATATCCAGCATACCGATTACCCCGTTCATGGGGGTCCGGATTTCATGGCTCATATTGGCGAGGAACTCAGACTTTGACTTGGAGGCGGAATTAGCCTTCAGTGTCATCTCCTGTGCAATATCGGTCTGTTTTTTCAGGGCGGCCTGGAGTGCATCCCCGCTTTTCGCCGTTATTTCGAGCAGCGTGTTCTGCTTTTTTAGGTGCGTGATCTGTTCATCTGCCGACCTGTTCTCTTCCAGGTGTGCCATGTGGATACTGAAGAATGCGGTGAGCAGGTCTCTGGCATGGTCAAAACAGGCCGGCGGCAGTGTAATATGCCAGGTGGTGTCATCCAGGCGGGTGTGTTCCACTTTTTCTGCCCGGGTTACCAGTCCGATGCAATCTGCAAGATGCCCGATTCTTTTCAAGATGTCCGCACCTTCAGGTGCTGAGTCGGAAAAAAGGCAGAGGCAGGGACGGGCCGGCACACTCTCAAAGGAGGTGATGGTTTGGAAATCCTTTGGTCCGGATTTTGAGATACTAAAAAAGGAGATGCTTTCCGAAACTGGTTTTTGCATTATGATTTTTCCGTATTCATTGGGTCAATTGGCTGGTTAGGTTAAATTCCGGGGCAATAAACCGGGCGCCGATCCGGTAGTGGGTTTTAGTGATGACTTCCTTCACCCGTATGATTTCGATCCTGGCGTCATATACCTTATCATCCTTTCCTGAGATTTTAAGGATATAGTGCTTCCCCACAGGATAAGGTTTTGTCGAATCAAACAGGATACCGTTTTCGCTTAAATTTACGGATGTCAGAGTTTCCAGGAGCACATTGGCCTTCTCCTGTCCGCACTCGGCTATTTTTATCGTTCTGCTGCTGGGGATTCTGATGAATTTTCTCTGGTCGCTTTTGTTCATCACGGGCCTCAGCTGCTTCGCTCTTCAATGGAAATGCTGTCCTCGTCCAAGGACTGGATGACTTCAAGGGAGGTCCTCTGCCATGTTTTGGTGGTGTCGGTTATAAAGATGATACTTGCCCCGGGCTTTTTATCCATAACAAAAGAGACAATATGTTTAATACCTGATGAATTTAAGAACTCCAGTTCGGTAAAATCGATTTTAACGGTTTCCCCCATCTGTTCCCTGGCAGCCCGGAAAAAGGGGGTTAAAAAGATTCCCGGATCCACACTGTCGATTTCTCCCCTTAGAAACAAGGTGTCTCCCCGGCCAGAGATAACGGATTTGTCATTGGTTTTTTCAGGAATGTGAATAGGCATGGTCGGCTCTCCTTTGGTTATTGATCTAAGAGGGTTACAGGGATCTCCACGGTCACGCTCAGCAGTCTTAAATTCCTGTTGTCCGGCTCTGCATCAGACATGGCAATTATTGAGTTTGTGTCATTTTCTTCTGTGTAGGTAATGTCCCCCTGGCATTCATACCTGATTCTTGCAAGGCCCAGCTGGCTGTTGTCCGGATCATTGAACGACTTTAACATCATTTTTTTATATATCTCTTTTGGATCGCCTTCTATGATCTGGCTGTAAATGGATTTAAAGGTGGCGATACGCTTTTGATCTGCGACATTTTTGATGGTCAGTGAAATTTTTCCGGTTCCCGGATCTTTTTTAAGGTCAATTATTGCCCCGCCCACAGCAGAATACTTTACGACATTTTCCACCAGCTCGGAACTTGCCGTGGCCACTTTTTTCGCATCGCTTGTATCCATAATTCCCGCTGAAAGCATATCTGTAATAAAGTTTCTGATATTTGAAACATTTTCCCATTTGGGTCCAAACTTCAGGTTCAGGTTAAAGGCCATAGATTTCTACTCCTTTTTCATGATTAAAAAAGTGATGTCGTCATCCTGGTTTGCTTTGAATTTATTGAGATTCACCAGCAGGTTTTGTTTGATGGTGTCGGTGTCATAGGCGGCATTTTCCACAATAAACCGGGACAGGCGCTCGATATCAAACTGCTCTCCGTCCCTGTTTTTGATTTCAATGACACCGTCGGTGTACAGGAAAAGAATATCTCCCGGTTCAAGGGTAAAGCTGCCTGCAAATTTATTTGTGGGTTTGGAAATATCCGGGACAATTCCCATCCACATGCCCTTTGTCTCAATCTGTTCAACCTGTTTTGTTTTGACGCGGTAAATCAGGATGATTTCATGGGCGCCGGCATATCTGTATTCCCCCTCTTTTTCCTCCTTAATAAAGCTGATGGTCATATGATGGTCTTTTTTCAACCCTTCCCGGATATTGAACTGAACGGTGGTATTGGCATAGGTGAGAAGCTCCTGGGGGCTCAGGTCCGGAGTTGACCTTATCAGCGTGTTCACGGCGACCTGGGCCATCATCATCACCAGACCGGATACAAGGCCGTGCCCGGTTACGTCACCTATACCGAACCACAGTTTCTTGTCACAGGACCGGATGATATCATAGTAATCCCCGCCCACATCTTCCGCCGGCGTCATATTGGCGCTGATCTCAAACCCGCAATCCGTGAAACCGGCAATGCTCGGCTGTAAAGACATCTGGATATTCTTGGCGATTTCCATCTCCTTGCCGGTTTCAGCTGTTTTAACAGCCAGGTCCTGCAGCCTGGTAATCTGCCGGGACATCCTGTTGAACTGCCTGGCAACCTGACCGATTTCATCGTTGGACAGGCGTTCGATTCTATAGTGGTAATCCCCCCTTGCCACGTGGTCAATGCCCTCAAGAACACAGTCCAGCGGCTTTAATACCCGCTTTGAAATAATGACGATAAAAAAGATGATCACCGTAAAAATGATAATGGACAATACGATGATTTCAATTTTTATCCAGGTCAGGTTTTTTTCTATATGATAATTCGTAAAAACGGTTTTTAACGTGCCTATCTGCTCCTCTCCTTTTTTTATGGCCCGGGTTAAGGTTATCTGTTCCGACCCCCTTGTCTCCTTATGCAGGTCCGCGTAAACGATCTCCCTTTGATCCATGATAATGATACTTACAATGTCCTGATCCTTGAAAAAAGAACCGGTAATATCCTGAAGCTGGTCAACGTTAAAATTCCACAGGGAATCAATATTTGAATAGGCAAGTAAATCAGTCAGGTTTTTTGCCTTTGCGTTCAATCTCGCCTTACTCCGGGCCCTCTGATCATCAATTAAGTAAAATGTGAAAACGGAGATCACAACAGCGATGGACAGTATTGTGGGAACAAGAATTTTCAGACTGAGGCTCACGTCCTGAAGGCGAAACAAACGCTTTTCATTGTTTTTCATTAAGGCAGATCTCCGTCATATGTCCGGTTTAGCCTGATCGTTATAGCCCGGGGCTGAAATTGATCTCCTGCCGTTACACCGGCCCTTTGTTAAAGAAAGGTCTTCCGGTTCGTAGCGGCTTTTGTTCGCGTCTTACTGTTTGAGTCCGTAAAATTGAAATAATTTATCCCAGTATATGCTAAATTTTTTAAATTAAAAATATATATCTTTCAGTATTGGTACGCTTTTATCCCGGAAATCGCAGCCGGCGCGGGTTTAACGGCGCTTTCTTTTACTTGCAGCCCCTGGTCAGGCATGGTATTTATATCGTTTTTTATTTCCGGACGGCAGAATGATTCATCTGACAAATATATCAAAACAGTACGGGTCCCAGATCCTTTTCAAAAAGGCAAGTTTGCAGATTTTAAAAGGGACGAGGACAGGGCTTGTGGGGGCCAACGGCACCGGGAAGACCACTCTTTTTCATCTGATCACCGGAGAAGATGAGGCAGACGGCGGTGATATTTCCTTCGCAAAAAAGATAAAGATCGGCTATTTTTCCCAGAACGTGGGGGAGATGTCGGGCAGGTCTGCGCTTGCCGAAGTCATGGCGGGATCAGCCGATGTCACGGCACTGGGAGCGGCAATGAAGGAGATGGAAGCATCCATGGCCGAACCCATGGCGGATGATGCCATGGCTGCCCTGCTTGACCGGTACGGGGAGGCTGCCGAGGCTTTTGAGAACAGGGGGGGATATGATCTTGAAAACCGCGCCCAGACGGTTCTTACCGGCCTGGGCATAGGGCCCGGCGATTACGGCAGGCCTGTGGAGTCCTTCAGCGGCGGATGGAAGATGCGGATTGCCCTGGCAAAGATTTTAACCATCAACCCCAATGTCCTGCTCCTGGACGAGCCCACCAACCACCTGGACATGGAATCCATTATCTGGCTGGAGAACTGGCTGGTAAACGACTTCAAAGGTGCGCTTTTGATGACCTGCCATGACCATGACTTCATGAACCGTGTGGTGTCCCGGGTCATTGAGGTGGCCAATTATACAACCACGGCCTATGGCGGAAATTATGACTTCTATATCCGGGAGCGGGAGATCAGGATGGCGCAGCTTCTGGCAAGTTACCGGCGGCAGCAGGAGATGCTTGCCAAGGAGGAGAACTTCATTGCCCGCTTCAAGGCCAGGGTCTCCCATGCAGCACAGGTTCAGTCAAGGATCAAAAAACTTGAGAAGATCGAACGGATCGAACTGCCGGAAAGTCAGCAGGTGATTAAGTTCAAGTTCGGCCTTATCCCCCGTTCCGGAGAGGATGTCGTTCTCATGGACAGACTGGGCAAGACCTGGGAATCCGCCGGGGAGAATCCCAAAACTATACTCCGGAATGTCAGCGGGGTAATACCAAGGCAGGCAAAGGTGGCCGTGGTCGGTGTGAACGGGGCCGGTAAATCCACCTTCCTGAAAATGCTGGCCGGTAAAACAGAACCCACGGAAGGCACGGCCAGAATCGGCGCCAGTGTCAAAACAGGGTATTTCAGCCAGCATGCAATGGATATCCTTGATGAAAACAAGACTGTCTTTGAAACGGTGCAGGAGGCATTACCCCTTGAGAACATCGGTGTTATCCGGAATCTCTGCGCTGCCTTCCTCTTTTCCGGTGATGATGTGGACAAGAAGATAAAACAGCTCTCCGGCGGGGAGAAAAGCCGGGTGGTCCTGGCCACCCTCCTGGGACGTCCCTTAAACTTCCTCATCCTTGACGAACCCACCAACCACCTGGATATCCAGTCCAGGGAGATTCTGCTCGGGGCTTTAAAGGAATTTGAGGGCACCCTGGTGCTGGTCAGCCATGACCGCCATTTCCTCCGCAGCCTCGTGGACCAGGTCTTTGAAATCAACCAGGGCAAAATGACGGTTTACAAAGGGGATTATGAGTACTATCTTTCCAAGACCGGGCACGCGCATAAGGCCATTTAGCCTTGGAGTTAAAAGAGCTTCCGGCCCGGCGGGGGTGACCCGGCCGTTTCCGGTAAATCCCGAATATCCGCAACCTTAGGAGGTAAAAATGCCTGTCATAATAAGTTTTCTTGTTATCTGCAGCTGCCTGGTCGGAATCGTCATCGGCCAGAGAATGGTCAGGAACCGCTACGATTTTTTCTTCCGTCCGGTTCAGCCGGAGGACATCGTGTCCGGCGGTACCGTTTTTGTCCGCGGAAATGAGGGATCCTTCCACAAAAAGACCGTGGCTGATATTGTGAACTTCGGCAATGACTGGAAAGCAATTGAAACAAGTGACGGATGCCGGTATGTCCTGGGGGAGGCCTTTGCCAGGGAGTATGGCATACGATCCGTGATCGGCAGGGAGACAAATGGAAAATGGATCAGCCGGGACGAGCTGGACCAATACGAAAAAACCTTTGAGAACCCGGTCAGACAACTGGAAAATAAAACCGAGAACAGGGGGAATAATGAAAAAAATACTTAGGTGCCGCGCAAAAATAACTTGGCATAGTTTGTTTACAAAAACCCTTAAAACATTGGGTATTTTGAAAACAAAACGCCAACTAATTATTGTGCGACCCCTTAGTGTACTTATCTTTGTCATGGCTTTAAATCTGCCGGCATGGGCGGAAGATACCGACCCCCGTGTAACGGTATACGGCACAGCAGTCGTGGAGGTGACCCCGGATGAAATGAACTGGTCACTTAAAGTCTCAAACAAAGGCCCCGGCATTGAGGCCCTGGCTGAACAGCACAGTGAAATCGTTCTCTCTGTTCTGTCCTTTATCGGTAAGGCAGGGGTGGCCAAGGATGATACTCAGACAACCATGATGCAGTTCGGGGAAAACTGGGAGCACAGCAACGGCCGGAGGGTGCAAAAGGGGTATTTTGCCTCTTCCAGGATCACCTTTAAGCTGACTGATTTTTCAAAGTACCAATACCTCTGGACAGGCCTTGCAGAGATAAAGGACATGAGTATCCAGAATATCTCATACGGCTATTCAAAGCGTACCGAGGCCCAGGACAAGGCAAGGGTTGATGCGCTGCTGGCTGCCAGAGAAAAGGCCGTTACCATGGCAAAGACCCTGGATGTCAGGCTGGGAGCCCCCCTTGTGATTGAGGACGATCCGTCCTATGCCGAACCCAGGCGGTCAAATATGATGATGGCGGAGGCGGCCGGCTTTAAGTCCGGAGCCCAGGGCGGCGGATATGCCCTTGGAAAAATCGAGGTTATGAGCCGGGTAAAAATCGTATTTGAACTGGACCGGTAAAGCGTGAAAACACTCTTGAGTGCAGGGCTTTATATTTAAATTCCCAGGGCGGCACCACCCTTATTCCCGGGGTGCCCGCCCGTGTCCCGCTTTTTCCATGTAGGCTGTCAGGTCTTTTCTCAGCCATTGAGGCACATTGATTTTCTCGAAATTGTCTGTTCTGACACAGACTGTAATATTGCTTCCTTCCACAACGATCTCATTTTCTCCGCCGCTGAGATATCCTTTGTATCCCCAGTTGATAGAGCTGTTCCCGATGGTTATGACCCTGACCTCCATGTCGATCCGGTCTCCGTATTTCATCTTACGGCGGAAATCACTCTCAAGATGAACCGTTGGCAGGGATAGATTCCGTTTGTGCAGGACATCGGCATAGGGTATCCCCAGCGCGGAACCGAAGAATTCTTCCATTGACAGGTGAAAATAATGCATGAAACGGGGATAGTAGACAATCCCGGCATTATCAATATCTGAAAAGCAGACCTTGATGGGGGCTCGAAAAAGCATTTTGTTCCTCCCTCGGGTATCGGGTCCTGTCAGCCACCGGCCATCATGGGAATAAAGGAGAGACTGTCGCCGTCTTTTAACGGCTGGGTCATATCGGCTCTCTTTTCATTAATGATGACATAGGCAACACAGGATTCCTGGATTTTTATATCCGCCATAAATTGTTTAAGGGTTTTTCCCGCTTCAACCTCTAACTGCCTGTTTTGCAGGTCAGGCCGCCTGTATGTCAGCGGGGTCTTTACAGTGACTAACATCCGTCCGCTCCTGTACTTGATTTATTTGATTTCAGATTAAAATTTTATAGGGGCCAAATGGTGCAGAACCGCTTCAAGTACACCGCCTGCAACGCTCCGGGCTTTGTCGGTAAAGCTGTAACAATACGCTTTGCAGCTTCTGGGGTCTACATCACCTATTTTCAATCCTTTTTTAACGGTGATTCCCTGCATGATAAGGCCGCGCAATGTTCCCCCAAAAGGGGCTTTAACCGGCATCCCATCAACGGAGCAGATGGTATCCCCCTTTTTTACCGTGTCTCCGATATCCCGCTCGTGGCGGACACGCCCATGGCAGGGTGCCCGCAACACCCTTTCTTCCCCCCGGCCGTGAACTGGTTCGGGAATTCCCGTATCGGGAATGGCCCGGCCGGTGTAAATGATCTGCCCTAAAAAATGCCCCCGTTTGGTTTCGATCACTGCATCCACATCTTTCCCGGCTGTAAAACCGGGGCCCAAAGCCAGGGTAAAGGGTGCCATGCCGATGGTCATACCCCTGTTTTTTTTTGACATGGTTGAATCAACAACCGCATACGGGTTCAGCTGTTTCACCAGGGTTAACCCGGGGTCGACAACAACGGGAATCCGGCCGGCTGACAGGATTTTTCCGATTTCATTCATTGAGCCGGCCTTTTCAGCCGCTATCCCTTCCACACTGGATTCTCCTTCGATCACTGCCTGGGCATAGGACACCGTCCGCCTGACAACCAGCGGCATTTCAATCTCTGCAATAACAACGTCAAAACCGCTCCGTTTCAGTTTGTGTGCCGCGGCAGATCCCAGATCTCCTCCCCCGCGCATGAGAATAAGCCGGTTCATCAATTCTCCTTATAGTTGCCGCCAGGGCCCCGATATCCCGCCGGCTGCCCGCGGCAGAGATCAAAGGTCGCCTCCGGAGGGCCGGAGGCGTTTAAATGAATCTATTTTAAATTTGGGATGTCCTGATCCCTGCATCCGTATCCAAAGGGCAGGATGGTGTCTGAGTCAACGCCGAATTCCCTGATGGCTTTCAATACTTTTTCAGCGGTTATGGGCGCCCCGGTAAACTGGATGCCGATGGCATCATACACGGCATTGGCTGCTGCTCCCGTTGGGGCCACCAGGCCGGATTCCCCGACGCTTTTGGCTCCGTATGGGCCGATGGGATCGGCTTCCTCCACCATTATGGATTTACAGGATGACGGCATATCCGAGGGCCCGAACATTTTGTAATCGGTGAAATTACTGTTCATGCACAGGCCTTTGTCGTTATAGTAGGTCTCCTCGGACAGGGTCATGCCCAGTCCCTGCTGCAGCCCGCCTTCCATCTGGCCTTCAACGGAGGGGGGATGAATCGCCTTGCCTATGTCATGGGTGTTGACCGCATCGATGACTGTGACGACCCCGGTGAGGGTATCCACCTCCACCTCAATAAAACATGCGCCAAAGGGAGGGGAGTTGTGTTCGGCATAGTAGCTTGAATACCCCTGGATCTGCCCCGGAATCCCGATCCGCTGGCCGGTGGCCCCGTCAATAAATGCATTTACCCCTTCATAGCAGATCTGCTCCACCGGGATGAATCTATCTGAATCCCCTTTTACACAGACCTTCCCGTCTGTAATTTCAAGGGCTTCCTTATCTGTTTCAAGATGAACGGCAGCCCGCTCCATAATCTGTTCCTTTGCATCATTGCAGGCATTGATCACGGACAGCCCGCCGACATAAAGGGTCCGGCTGGCATGGGCCCCGATATCGTATCCTGATGCATCGGAATCCCCGGTTTTCATGTGGACCTTGTCCAGATCAAACCCCAGGGTTTCCGCAGCAATTTGCTGCAGGGCCGTGTGGGCGCCTGTACCCAGGTCCGAGGCAGAGGTGATCACTTCTGCGGAGGCGTCTTCATTAAGCTTCACCGTGCAGGTGGTGTGCTCGTGGAGAAAGGGGAAGGCGCCGCTGGTATGGTTCATGACGGCAACACCGATCCCCCGCCTTTTGGTGCCGGTCTGGTTTTTGTACTTTGCTTTTTTTTCTGCCCATCCAAAGGCTTTGCTCCCCTGGTCAAGACAGCTGTCCAGGGCGCAGGAAGAGTAGGGGACACCCAGCATCCACCCTTCATCACCAACGGTTTTATGCCATTTTTTCCGCCACTCTACAGGATCGATGTTCAGTTTTTTAACGGCACGGTCAATGATCTGCTCCAGGGCAAAGTTGGTCTGGGGATTGCCGTAACCCCGGAATGCCCCGCAGGCAACCTGGTTGGTGAAGTACCGCTGGCATTTATAATTGCATGCCCCGAATTTATACATGCCGATAAGCCAGGTTCCGGCCACTGCAGGCGCACCGGAAGAATGGCTGTAATACCCGCCCCCGTTGGTGAGGAAATTGGCCTTGCAGGCCACCGGCGTCCCGTCATTTTTCAACCCGATTTTGATGGAATATTCACCCGGATGGCGGCTTTCGGACATGAGCCAGTCCTCTTCCCTCAGGGCGGAGACTTTTACATGTTTTCCCGGCACCCC
This sequence comes from Desulfobacterales bacterium, assembly GCA_022361395.1. GTDB lineage: Bacteria > Desulfobacterota > Desulfobacteria > Desulfobacterales > Desulfobacteraceae > Desulfobacter. Next base: position 12,161 of record JAKSAX010000057.1, read on the forward strand.
CATGGCCAGTGCGCAGGCTTCCGGCTCCATCACCATGCCCAGTTTAACGCCAAAAGCGCCGCCGATAACGGTCTGGATCACTTTGACCCTGCTCATGGGAAGTTCGAACAGGTCTGCTATTTTTGTCTGGACCGGTTTGGGCATCTGGGTTGATGACCAGCAGTTCATCCGGCCCTGGTCATCGTAAAGGCCGATGTAGGTATGATTTTCCATCTGGCATTGCTTAACCTTGGGGACATAAAAGGTATCTTCGACCACCAGGTCCGCATCTTTCATCAGCTCATCAGCATCCCCCCACCCGTAGGTGTTGCCAGGAAACACCGCTTCCGGAAGCTCAAAGGTCAGGTTGCCGGGTTTTTGCGGGTCCATCTGAACCGCACCATCCCGGGCGGCCTGGGCAGCCGTGTGGTACACGGGCAGCTCTTCGTATTCCACCTCGATCAGTTTTGCCGCGGCTTCGGCAATCTCTTCTGTTCTCGCGATGATGCCGCAAATGGCGTCTCCCTGGTGCCTGACATAGTCGGTGAATATGGACTGGTCTTCAATATCCCCCACAAGTTCGGCAAACCCTTTGGGGTACATAAGGTCAATGACCCAGGCAGAGTATTTTTTCCGGGTCACATCATCCGGCCCCATTATTTTCACGACACCCTCCAGCTTGAGAGCCTCTGACACATCAAGACGGGTTACCCGGGCATGGGCATATTCCATGCACCGCACAATTTTACCGTAAAGCATGCCCGGAAATTTCAGGTCTGCAGCATATTCGGAACGGCCCGTGACTTTTGCCTTTGCATCAATTTTCGGGATCCTCTTACCAATAGTTGAAGCCATGAAACATCCTCCTTTTATAGATTTTTGTCCATCTGGCCGGCGGCATGCTCAACAGCCTCGATGATTTTAACATAGCCCGTGCACCGGCAAATATTGCCTTCCAGGTGATCTGCTATTTCATCTGTAGTGGGGGTGGGGTTTTTATCCAGCAGGGCCTTGGATTTTAAGATCATGCCCGGGGTGCAGAACCCGCACTGGGCAGCACTTTTTTCAACAAACGCCTCCTGGACCGGATGAAGTACGCCGTCCTCTTCAAGGCCTTCAATGGTGGTGATCTGTTTGCGGTTGACCGTGGCAGCCAGGGTCAGGCAGCCAAGAACGGGCTGACCGTCCATCAGGACCGTGCAGGATCCGCATTCCCCTGTGCCGCAGCCATATTTTGTTCCCATCAGGCTCAGGTCCTCCCTGAGCACCTGGAGGAGGGTCCGGTTTACCGGAACGGTTATCGCGTATTTTTCCCGGTTGACAAACAGCGTGATATCACATGTTTTCATTATTCAGCTCCCCTTTTTTGTAGCGATTCCTAAGGCTTTTTTAATAACCCGTGCAATTAAAACCCCTGAGACATCTTTCCGGTATTCCGCAGATGAGCGGACATCATCAATCGGAGCTATTTCCGTGGGGGCCAGTTCAAGAAGCGTCTCAATAAGGCTGTCATCAACGGGTCTGCCCTCCATCAATTTTTCACACTTTTTCAGGCGGATCAGGGTTGGGGCAACGGCTCCCATTGCCAGGCGGGCCTTTTGGCAGACCCCATTGTCCATGACCACGGTGGCTGCGGCATTTATCTTTGACAAATCCTTTTTGGTCCGGGTCAATGCATCAAAGGCTGATACGCTTTTTCCCGGGGGCGGGATAACCACTTCCAGGGCAAACTCGTCTGTTTTTCTTCGGGTCTGGCGGTAACCGGTCCAGAAATCATCTATATCCACCCGGCGCTGGCCATTGGGGCCCTCAAGGACCACATATCCCCCCAGGGAAAGGATGGCACATGCGCAGTCGCCTGCAGGAGAGGCATTTAAAAGATTCCCCACCACCGTGGCCACATTACGGGTCTGGGCTGTTCCGTTTACACAGGCTGACTGGAAAAGGGCAGGGTATTTTGTTTTAACAAGTTCCGAGGCGGTAACCTGGTCCACGGTCGCCATGGCACCGATGCTCAACCCCTTGGTTTCATCGTATTCAATGGTATCAAGCCCGTCTATGTTTGCGAGACTGATGACGACGTCAGGGGACATGCTGCCTGATTTCATGCGGACGAGTAAATCTGTTCCGCCTGCCAGTATTGCGGCGTTGTCCCCAAAGGTTTTAAGATCCTCCAGAAGCTCCTGTATATTTTGGGGCAGACAGAGTTCAAATTTTGGTAAAATTCGACTGCTCATGAGATTTTCTCCTGTCAAAGGTTGTAAGAAAAACACGATTTTTACTGACCGGACGGGTGCGGCATCCCTGGTAAGATGATGGAACCGGCATCCAGGAAGCCGGTTCCATCAGGAGCGTCTTCTTTAATTGTACAGAAAGACAATTTTTACCCGGGCCCTGTTTTTATTCAGGGCCTGTTATTTCGGCCCTGGTTTATTTAGGGACAATGGCAAGGGGCCGCACAGGGCTTCCGGTGCCTCCGGTTATTTTCAGGGGAGAGGCGATGATGACGGCTCCCCTTGGCGGCAGCTTGTCCAGGTTGTTCAACTGGGTTAACCCGTATTTACCCTTTCCGTGCATGATGTTATGGCAGGGGAACATGGGTTCAAAGGTGGCGGCAATGCCTGCATCCGTGCCCACGGTTTCCGTACAGAATCCCAGGATATCCCTTTCCTCGGCCAGGAATATCACGGCATCAACGCTGGGGCCGGGGGTGTGGGGCATGCCGTCCTCTCCCACATTGAAGAATTTTTCACCATCCTGGGCATACTGGGCCCATCCGGTCTTCATGGCCACCCAGGAGCGGGCCGGGATTTTACCGTGTTCCTTTTCAAAGGCCAGGATGTCATCCACCTCCAGGAGACGGTCGGGATTTTCAGCACACTCTGCTGCCAGGTCAATGACAATGGCCTCCCCGAACAGGTCGTTTGCGGGAATATCCGCAACCGAGATCCCGTCCTTACCCGTGACCCAGTGAATGGGGGCATCAAAATGGGATCCCACATGCTCGCCGCAGCTAAAGGTGTTCCAGGCCCAGGCCGGACCGTCTTCGTCATATTCTGAGATTTTTTCCTTGGAAAACCCGGGGGTGTTTTTAAATGGCTCGGGAAGATTGAGGATCAGCGTGTCCTCATTAAGGGGCTGTCCCAGGTCAACAAATTCAAAATTACCGGAAAAAAGTTGTTCAACCAGATTACCGTTACTCATGATTTTCTCCTTTTTCAAGTTAACGTTAAAACCATACTTAGGTTATTGTTTCATCTTTTGCGGCGTCCGCGGTTTTCATCCTGTGAATTCAAGGCGGTGCCTGCCGCAAAAAACAAGTAACTCATTATTTTTGTTCTGGCAGACAATGGCTATGCCAAGGCTTTGGGCCAGTTGCACGGCCAGTGCTGTCGGGCCTGATACAGAGAAGATAACAGGTATTTTTGCCATGGCGGTTTTTTGGACCAGCTCATAACTGACCCTTGAGGACAGGACCAGAAGGGAAGCCGCATCCAGCTTTTTTTCCATGAAAAGCTTGCCGATGGATTTATCCAGGGCATTGTGACGCCCGACATCTTCGCCCACGGAAAGCATTTTTCCGTGCTTTGAAAAAATGACGGCCGTGTGGGAGCAAAACCTGCGGGTCTGGTACGCTGAAAGCGAATTCAGGCACCGGGTGGCGGTTTCAGTGCTTATTTTTCCAGCGTCCGGTACAGCGGCAATCTGCTGCGTGAAATCCTCGATCAGTTCCTTGCCGCAGATTCCGCAGCTGGTCTGGGAGATAAATCCCCTGCGGTTTAAAATTTTCTGTATGCGGTGAGCCCGTTTCCGGGTCAGGGTGGCCGTAACCACATTGGCATCTTCATCACAATAAGCAAGGGAGGCTATATCCCCGGGTGTGCCGGCAATGCCTTCTGCCAGGCAGAATCCGGCGGCATGGGCCAGTTCATCCCCGGGGGTCCGCATTACAACCGTGTAGGGTTTCCCCTGTATCCGGATGGAAAGAGGGGTTTCCCGGATGAGATCCAGGCAGATCTCTTCCTGTTCCCGCCCGGGCAATATACTGATGGTATGCTTCCTGTAACCTGTCATGGATTCCCCTTTCCGTTACACCCCTTTTCCAAAGGGGCAGTTGGGAAACGTACATTCCCTGCAGTTCATGCAGAGCCCGCCGTGTCCTATGAAAGCCAGTTCTTTTTTACCGATGTGCTCTCCGGCCATGACCCTGGGGAGAATGAGATCCAGTGCGGTGATCCGGTGAAACAGCCCGCATGCTGGAACACCCAGTAAAGGCACCCCGTTGATATACCCGACCAGGAACATGGCGCCCGGGAGCACGGCGGAGCCGTAGTGCATTTCACTTGCCCCTGCCTTCCGGATACCTGTCCTTGTGACATCATCCGGATCCACACTCATGCCGCCGCTCAGGATAATGAGTTTGCACCCCTCATCCAGGTGGCTTAAAACCGCCTGTTTGATCCGGTCCGAATCATCAGGGACGTATTCCAGGCAACCGACATCAGAGCCCAGGGCGTTGAGTTTCTTTGTCAGGACCGGTGCAAATTTGTCATTAATCAGCCCGTTGTAGACTTCGCTGCCGGTGATAATCAGCCCCGCTTTTACCCGTTCTAATTTTTTTACGGAGATGATGCCGTTCTCACGAAGCCCGATCTGGGCTGCCCGTTCAACCGGGGCCTTTTGCATGACCAGGGGAATGGCGCGTGTTGCCGCGACAAGCTCCCCTTTTTTAACCAGGGAGTGGTTGTGCCGGGTGGCGCACATGACCTCGTCAACCATGTTGAAAGCTGCCAGTGACGGGATATTCACGCTGAGGATGCCGTCACGGGCGGCATGGAGGGTGATTTTCCCTTCCTTTGGGGTGTTCTCCCACCGGATACCGTCCCCTGCCAGGCCTTTGGCCAGGATTTCTGCTGCCTGGTTTTCATGGATCTCGTCATCTTCCATATCCAACAGGTAAAGGTGGTTTTTTCCCATTGCCTGGAGACGGCAGATATCCTCATCACACACGGTATGCCCTTTTTTGAATGCAGCCCCCTTGAACTCGCCGGGCCTGATCTCTGTCATGTCGTGGACAAGGCGGGTACCCACTGCCTCTTGAACCGGGACTTTTTTCAACATGCGATTTCTCCTTCATGGTTAAGGGTATTATCTGTTTCCCCTTTTTTGAGCAGGCTGCCCAGGGATACTTCCCGGGCATCCGAAAAGTAGGCTGCACCGGCACAGGGCCGGCAGACAGGGGTGTTGTCGATCATTACTTCCCGGTCGTCCCTGATCATTTGGCTGCATCGGGAACAGATGGATTTTTTCCGGGTGGGCCCCGGCATGTCGTATTCCCTGATATCCACGGCCACTGCCTGGACCCTGAACAATACGTCATCAGGCATGAGTTTGTACGCTTCCAGCTGCTGGGCACCTTTCCCCTCTATGCCCGGTGCATATAAATCGGCAAGGTCCCTTGCCTCTTCCGTGGATATGATGCGAAAGGCCTGCCCGGTTTCAAGGTTTAAAAATGTCGCAGCCATGATCCCGTAGTCCATGAATTTCAGGCTCCTGCGCCCGAGTTTCACTCCGGTGACATGGGCCACGGCATCCCCTGCACACCGGTCCATTTCAATATAGACAATCAGTTTTTTGATCTGCTCCCTTGAGGTGGGGTCTTCCAGTCCGATCAGCGTACATCCCAGCATGGCCATGCGGACGCCAATTACCTGGCCCGGGCACAGGTGTCCGTGTAATTGGGAAGATTCGCTCAAAAGTGTGTCAAAACTTTTTTTAAAGGCCATTCTTTCCTCCTGTGTTTGAGGCCCCTGCCCGGGTATTGAATTCAGCCCGGGCAGGGAGTACTTTGCTAAGTCAAAACCGCTTGGTCACCCTTGGTATTTCAAGGGGTGATTTTGTCTTAGGGACCGCGCAAACGTTGGTTCACATTCTGTCAGGCTGTGTGAGGCTGTTTTGCGCGATTCCTCAGCACGGCTCAAATGGTGGAGTGGCTCAGTGGCGGAGCATAAAGCGCTGATTTGAACAGGACCATCTTAAGCCCGAAATCCCCTATCAGTTCAGCAACAGCCACAAGGAGGAGAACAAAGACGGACACGGACCCTGTCATTGCCAGCAGTCCCGCTCCGATAATCCCTATGAGAATGACATAGCCCAGGAACCATTTCCGGTATTCCCCGAAGAGCAGCTGGAGAACCGTTGCCATTCCGGTACTGCTTTTGTAGGCTGCGCCGTGGATCATACTCAGAATGGATATGAAGGTAACCACAATCAGGACCAGCTCTGCCGTTTTCAGAAAGTGCAGTGCTGCGGGATCATCGGCCAGGAATGAGTTGACACCGAAAAGAAGTGTCATTGTGACACCGCCCATAAGCCCGTAAACAATGCTTATCAGCGGCATAAGCCCGGTATTCCACAGGGGAAGGGAGGGGGAGTGGGACAGGACATATCCCAGGTAGATCATCACGATAAAGGTGCCGGCCATTGCCAGAAAAAATACAATGCTGCCCACACCCGGCCCGAAAACAGCCCATTTCAGGTTGACCATGTGAAGAAACCCGAACCCTGTGAACAGGATGGCGCCGACGATCCCCCGGCTTATCCATGCGGTTTTTACATTGACGATGGCCCGCCAGAATCTCAGCGGCTGTCCCAAATGCATAAAAAGTGCTGCAGGCTTGAAAAAGGTCGTTAGAATCCAGCCGAAAATCATACCGGGCATGAAATCATAAAATGCCGAAATAAAGAACGTACCGGCCCCCACATCCCCGAAGAAAAATGCCAGGGCGATCTTCCACCCCCATGCTTCCTGCTTTCTATACCCGACTTTATACTCATTACCCACAATCTCATATGTTCTTAAAGACATAATACTCTCCTGTTGGTTTTAATCCACATAGAAAACTTTTGGCCGCGTGTTAAGCTCTGCCAGGGGCTGATACCCTTTTCTTGCCTGGATCAGCTTGCGCGGTTCACTGGCAGGATCGTTAAGGTCACCGAAAATACGTGCCTCTGTCGGGCATGTGACAACGCATGCAGGTTTAAGCCCCTGGTTTACCCGTTCATGGCAGAAGGTGCACTTTACTGCGGTTCCCACTGTAAACCTCGGATAACCCTGTTCCTCAAACGGGGTGATTTCACCGCTTTTATGGAGCCCGGTTTCAAAGGTCTCCTGTTTAAGCTTTGCCCTTTTTTTGTAGGGGCAGGCCACGACACAGGCGCCGCACCCGATGCACTTGTCCTCATCCACAAGCACCAGGCCTTCATCCGTGGTATAGGTGGCTGTGGTCGGACATACCCTGGCGCAGGGCGCATCTTCGCAGTGGTTACAGATAGTGGGAATATAGGCCCGTGTGACATTGGGGTATTTCCCTATTTCTTCGCTCAAGGTTTCCGTCCAGGCGATTCCGTTGGGGACACTGTTCTCTGATTTACATGCAACCGTGCAGGCATTACAGCCAAGACACCGTTTTAAATCCAATACCATTCCATATTTTACAGTCATCTGCGGCCTCCCTATTTGGTAGCATACCGGTATTTTGTAAGTTCACTTTTAACTTCTTCAACATCATTGGGATTCTTTCTGAACAGCTCGACCTTTACCTTGGCGGATGTTTCCATCTGTCCGGAGCATGCGCACGTGTTTTTCAGGTCTGCGGGAAGAAGCCTGTTAAAATGTCCGCCTCCGGCTTTTACCACGGTATGGTAGCCGGTCCAGCGCGACAGGGCGTTGGAGATGCCAAGGGTCTCTATATGTACGCCTTCGGTTACCCTGGCAAGGCCCATAATCGTGCCGTAGTTGGAGGTGACCTTAATAAGGTCCCCTTCGCCGATACCCCGTTTTTTTGCGGCGGCCGTGTTGATAAGAATTCCCATGTGAACCGGATTCTTATGTACCATATCGTCAATCCAGGGGATGCTCAGGTTTTCACCGAAGTTGACCTCGACATCCTTGAAGGTAATGGCATACATGTCAAATTCATCCGGCTCTTTATGGACCGGATCCAGTACCGCCGTGGGCACAGGCTGGTAATCGTCCCACTCCCAGATGTCGTAGAAGGGCACCTTGGCTTTTTTCATGTTTTCCTGGAGTTCGGCTTTTCTGGTAAGAATATCTTCAATGTAAAAATGGATTCTCTGGCCTTCCCAGGGGCGGTAGAATTTATCGGTCCGCCTCAAGGTGCTGGCATGGCCTTTTTCCTTAAACCATTCAAGGTCCTTGTCATCCCACATCTTGCCTTTTCTTTCCGCGATTTCCTTATCTGAGTACTTAACTCCCGGCTTAAGCATGAGTTCCGGTTTTTCAAAGAACATGTTTGCAAAGTTCTGAACCTCGTTCCAGTTGTCAAGGATACCCACCCGCTCGGAAATCTCATTGAAAATATCCTCTTCACTCTTGCAGTCCCAGAGGGGCTCGATAACAGGCTGTGTAAGGCAGGGCCCTTCGGTGAGGGGCGGTTCGATCATCACCATGTTCCAGCGCTCAAGGTTATCCAGGGTGGGAAGGACAATATCCGCCCATTGGGTGGTTTCGTTGAGCAGGATATCAATGGCCACGATAAAGCGCATGTTGCGCAGGATTTCAAAGTACTTGTCCTGGGGACCGTTCAGGTTCCACAGGGGGTTGGAATGGCAGATCAGCATGGTGTCCGGCTGGTAGTCCATTCCCCATTTTTCCGGTTCGAAAAATGTCTGGGTGATCAGGTGGCCCGGGTCCACGCCAAGGGGAAAATAGTCCATCAGATGGGCGGTGTTCGGCGGATAGGCAAAGGGAACTTCAGGGTGGAGCTGATGGGGGGTTGTTTTAATCTGCCCGGTGTCACCTTCCCAGATATGCCCCCTGTCAATCATAAAATCATCAAGGGTAAACCCGACGTGGCCGCCAGGGGCGTCAATGCAGCCGATAAGAAAATTCACAAGCTTAAAGGCATGGTTGGTCATGGTGCCTGTTTTATGGCCCTGGGCTCCCCTGTAGTAATTGTAGGCCGCCGGCCTGTAGGGCAGTTCCCTTCCGTCAATGGTAATTGTGGAGCCAATGCTTGCCGCCTTGGCAAAGTCCCTGGCAATGCGCTGGATGGTCTCTGCCGGAACGGTTGTGATTTCAGAAATTCTTTCGGGGGTACACTTGCTTATGTTTGTCTTGAAGATCTGGAAGGCAGGTGAGGCCTTTACCCCCTCAACCTCATATTCCCCCTCAAGGGCAAAGTCCTTTATGGTCTCGTCATCATAGAGTTTTGCCTTTTCGTCAACGGAATCCCATACGTATGCTTTTCCGTCTTTATTGCGGATGAAAAAGCCGTCCGACCCTACAAGATAAACCGCGTTGGTGTCTTTTTTCAGGAAGCTGTAATCGCACAGCTTTTCTTCAATCATTACATAACAGAGCCCCAGGGCAAAATGCCTGTCGGTTGCCGGCCTGATGGGAACCCACTCGTCGGATTTCGCCGCTGATATGGAAAGCCGCGGTTCAACGGTAAGCAGCTTCATGCCGCGGTCGACCCTGGCCCTTGCCATGTGGCGGGATGCGCCTGCCATGTGGAGATGGGAGGAGAAGCCGTCCCCCCCGCCGTTGTTGATCCAGTAATTGCAGTGCTGCGTATCATTTCCCGCGGCAAAGGAGGAGTGGATAAAGCCGTTCATGGGGTGGTAGCCGCCGCCGCACTGGGTGCCCACAACGCTGAAATAATTGGCATTGCCGCCAAAGGCTGCCGGCCATGCCCATAGGTAGAGTTTCTGGAAGTCATTAATGGCCGGAAGCAGCTTTCTGGGGTCATCGTCAAAGGTCTTCTTCAGCTCTTTGCCCACGGTATCCAGGGCCTCTTCCCAGGAGATGGACACCCATCCCGGATCATCATCCGGCCCTTTTCTCGGATTGGTCCGTTTCATCGGCGTCTTAATGCGCTGGGGATCATAGAGCCTCATCAGGGAAGAGTTCCCTTTGGGGCAGAGCCCGGTCTCATTACTCGGGTTGGTGGGGTTGCCCTCGACCTTGTTCACGATCCCCTCATCTGTAACATGCACTCTTGTACTGCATGAGTGAAGGCACATCTTACAGGTTGAATTGATCCATTTTCCGGGCTTTACTGAATTCTGAACAGTGTTTCCATCATACATAGGTGTTCTCTCCTTGTTTTAAGACGTTGAAATATTCTTCAATATCTCTATTTTCCGGTCTCTGATCTCCTTGATAAACGCCAGCTGGTCACTGTCAAGGTGCCTGTACTTTCCGATCTTAAGCAAAAAATCCTCTACGGGGATGGGCGTGTCCACGGAATGGGTGAATTCCAGTTGTTTTGTCTCATTGGAGTATTCCCACAGGGGGACAAGGTTTGATTTCACCGCTTTCCTGCCCACTTCAATGAGCTGGTCCGGCGGGAAACGCCACCCGGTGGGGCAAGGAGAGAATACGTGCAGATAAGCCATCCCTGTCTCAGCTGCCCTGGCAGCCTTATCCAGCTTTTCATAGAAATCTTCCATGAATGCGGTGGATGCGGTGGCCACATACTCACAATTGTGCATCACCATAATCAGGGGCAGGTATTTTGCGTCCCGGGTTTTGCCTTTGAGGGCCGCACCCACAGGAGTGGTGGATGTCCAGGCCCCGTAGGGGGTTGTGCCTGATCTCTGGACCCCGGTGTTCATATACCCCTCATTGTCAATACAGATATAGATCATCCGTTCCCCGCGCTCCGCCGCCCCTGACAGGGACTGGAATCCGACATCGGCAGTACCGCCGTCTCCGGCAAAGGCCATCATGGTGATGTCCCTGCCGATCCGGTCGTAATACCTTTTGATCCCCGCAAGCATGGAAGAGGTATTGGTCAGAAGGGGATGGAAAGAGGGCACTTTAGTGGCGGTGACGCCGTTGACGCCGACTGCGCCCACCCCGGCAGTACACCCCGGCGGGATCGCAAGAACGGTGTTTGAGCCGATTTTTCTCAGAGAATGCCTGAACAGCAGCTCCGTGTTGCACCCGAGGCAGGCTGATATGCCCGGGGCCACAAGGTCTTCCATCTGTCCAGCGGTGTTGTATATGTCATTGTTTTTAAGGAATGCCAGGGCGGCTTTATCGCCGCAGGCGGTCACGCAGGCAGGCTCCCCTTCACATTGTTCGCATTTCATGACCTTGCCGGTGACCGGATTGGCGGTTATACCTGCATAGGAACAGCTCAAGGTGCATATTTTACACCCGATACAGGTATCGTCCTTGAGGATGACCCCTGTGTCAGGATCTTTGGAAAGCGCTCCCACAGGGCAGTTCTGAACACATTCCGGTTCACCGCACTGCCGGCACAGGGCCAGGCCGAATTGATCGTTTTCATCCTTTGCAATCTGGATCCGTGAATGGACAAGACTCCCCTCTTCATCAAACTTGCCGGCACAGGCCTTCACACAATCATCACAGCCGTCGCAGAGGTCCGGATAAAAAGCAATGGTCGCATAACTATTTCCCAAAACTCTATCTCCTTTATTTAAAACTGTTTAGAACAATTCCCTCATCAGCTGTCTGCCAACTTCAAGGGGGGCTTTTATGAACGCTTCTTTTCGCGAGGAAAGGTCGGTTTTGTTCAGGATGAGCTGCTTTAAAATGCCGGGATCCAGTTTGCAGTTAATCGCAGAAACCCCGGTTAAGGCATTGTCCTGAAATACGAATTTCCAAAAGCTGTTATTTGCCGGGCTGCCCGCCGGTTTACCCGCCGGATCATCCGATGAATGAACCTCAGACCCCTTTTGGGAGGAATGGTTCGCGATGTTTCCGATGGAAAAGGCGAAGTTATCGAAAAAGCCGAAGGTATTCATATTCAGGTTTCCGGGATAATCAGTGACATAATCATCCCCGGCCATGTCCATCCCGGCTGTTCTCCCCTGTTCCGCGGCACAGGGAATGGTGCCGCCCACGGCTCTGCTTCCGGAGAAAAAGCCGGGTGCTGCCGCCACATCCCCGGCTGCCCATACATTGCCGGCTGAGGTACGCAGCCGCTCATCCACAACAATGCCCTGTTCACAGTTGATGCCCGAGCCTTTCAGGAATCCCGTATTCGGACTGATTCCGGCGGCAACGATCACAAGGTCTGCGGATATGTTTTCACCGTCAGAGAGTGAAAGGACGATCCGGCCGTTGCTTCTGCCGGCAGAGGAGACCTGCCTGCCGGTGAGAATGGTGATGCCCTTATCAAGAAAGACCTTCTCAATACGCCGTGATGCCTCAGCATCAAAGCTGGCCGGCATGATCCGGTCCAGGGTCTCAACAACGCTCACGCGGAGGCCTGCATTGGCAAGGTTCTCAGCCGCATGCATCCCGATAAAACCGGCTCCGATGACAACGGCGGAGTCTCCCTTGGTCATATTTTTCCGGATCACCGTGGCATCTTCAAGGGTCCGGATGCAGAAATAATCCACACCATCCAGGCCCGGCACAGGCGGTACCCAGGCGGCTGCACCGGTTGCGATCAGCAGTTTGTCGTAATTGATCTCAATTCCGTGGTTCAATACAACCTGCTTTTTCGCCGTGTCAAGGCCGGTTGCCCTGGCATCTTTAATCAGATTGGCATTCAGGGTGTAAAAATAATCCTCTTTCCGGATATCCATGAATCCCTTGCTGGTCTTGCCGGCAATGACATAGGGCAATGCCGTGGGGGAATACAGGTGATCCGGTTCCGCCGTCACAATGGTCAGGCTGGATTCTTGGTCATGCCGCCGAATGGATTCAAGGGCGGAAAGTCCGGCATGGCTTGCACCTAAAATAAGGTAGTTGGTTTCCATGATAAAGTCCTATTCATTAATCCATATTGTTGATTCAGGGGCATCCCCGTTGAGCGCCTTTTTCGTGGTTTCAATGGTGGTCTTGAAATCACTGATGGTGATGTCGGCTCCGGCCAGCCCGCCGATAAAGCTGACAGCCGGGATCCGTTCCTCCATCCTATACATCACACTTAAAAGCTCCTGGTACAGGGGACCGCAGTTCCATCCAAAGCTGACCGAACGGTCGATAACACCCACGGCCTTTACCTTGGAAACCGCCTCTAACAACTGGGCCTGGGGAAAGGGGCGCATGGTCTTAATTTTGATCAGCCCGACCTTTTCTCCGGCATCCCGCATCTCGTCAACAGCCTCTTTGCCGGCACCGGTCATGCCGCCGATGGTGACGATGGCGAAATCCGCATCCTCCAGGCGGTACTCTTCCACCAGGGGGGCATAGCGCCTTCCTGTCAGTTCTCCCCATTCTTCGTGGACACGGGTAATGACATCAAGGGCATTCTGCATGCCTTTGCAGGACCCTTTCCTGTACCGGACAAACCGGGATGGGCCCACACCGCCGGCACCGCCGGTCAGGGGGTCCACGCCCATGGGTTTTTCCGGGTCAAGGGCCACATGCCAGTTGACGTCCTTTTCCCCCAGAAACCCGTCCACCATATCCTGGTCGGGTAAGAGGACCTTTTCCACACCATAGGACTGGTAGTTTCCGTCATGGCAGACATTGACCGGAGTCATCACCTCCCTGTCCTCCGCAATGCGGTAGGCCATGATCATGGTATCGAGAATTTCCTGGTTGGTTTCGCAGTACATTTGAATCCAGCCGACTTCCCGGACCGTCATGGCATCCTGCTGGCCCCCCCACACACACTGGGGGGTAATCCCGTCCCTGGTTACAAGGGACATGACAATGGGAAGCCGCAGGGGAGGGGTTCTAAAATAGGGTTCGAACATAAAGGCGAGCCCCTGGCCGCAGGTGGCGGTAAAGGTTCTGGCCCCGGCCAGGCAGGCGCCCTGGAGAACAGACAATACACTGTGCTCCCCTTCAACATCCATCAGGTCCGCGTCTATAACGCCGTCAGCGACGAACTGGGAAATATACTCGGCAAGTGAGGACTGGGGGGTTATGGGATAAACCGCTACCATATCGGGTCTGGCCTTTGAAACGCCCCATGCAGCAGCCTCGTTCCCGTCGCAAACGATTGATTTACTCATATTTCAGTTTCCTCTTCCATTTTGATTGCATTTTGGGGGCATTCAGCCGCACAGACCCCGCACCCTTTACAGATATCAAGGTTTGCCTCAAACCAGGTGGCCTTCTCCCGGATGCACTGGGTCGGGCAATAGAGCCAGCAGGTGGCGCATTTCACGCAGTTTTTCCGCATGAGAACCGGGCGCATGGCCCGCCAGTCACCTGTTTTCAGAAAAACGAATTTTGTTGCAATGGGGCAAAGATCATTGGGAATGGTTGAACTGTCAAAGGGAGGTTTGGCTTGTTTAATCATTTAGATCCTCCTTTAAGCTCTTTTATAACGGTTTTTTCATAGCCTTGGGCAACGGCTTCGATATTCTTATCCAGGGCAGCATCCCTGAATGCAACGGATTCCATGGCTTTGTTAATTGATTCCACGGACACGTATCCGGTGGTTTTTGCAAAGACCCCGAGCATGATGGTGTTGGTAATGGGTCTGCCAATAATGTCCATGGCAAGCCCGAAGGCGTCCACAACCCCGACCCTTGAAACAGTGTCCGGAATGGACAGCTGTGAGGCGTCCTTCTTGGTGGCCTGGACCAGCACGGCGTTATCGTTGATTCCGTTGAAAATATTCACTGATTTGGACAGGGTCGGGTCCAGGCAGACAATACAGTCCGGGGCGTAGATATTGGTGATCTGTCTGATCTCCCTGTCCCCGAAGCGAAGAAAGGCTTCAACCGGTGCACCACGCCTTTCAAATCCGAATGAGGGAATTGCCTTTACAAAATGACCCTCTTCGGCAAGGGCTTTGGCCAGAATTTTTGAGGCCATAACCGCCCCCTGGCCACCCCGCCCGTGAAAACGCATTTCAAACATGACACCTCCTAAAGTTTAAAAGTCTTGTAATTATGAGCCTGTCTCCAGAATATTCAGGCCGCACCGGGATCTTTTATTTTTTGAACTCGTCCCATTTGTAATCAATGAGTTCAAGCAGGACGCCGTTCATTTTTTTGGGATGGATAAAGGAAAATTCGCAGTCACGAAAAGACCTTGCACCGCCGATGAACGGATAGCCTTTCTCTTTGAGCTCACCCATTGACTCCCTTGTGTTGTCAACGTTTAAACTGATGAGCATGACCCCTTCGCCCCTTTTCTCTATGAACCTTGCCACATCCCCGTCCGGCGTCGTGGATTCCATGAGTTCAAAACCGATTTCACCCACCCAGTATCGCGCCACCTTAATTTTTTCCGGCTCATCAATATAGGCATCATCGGGTTCTGTTTTTCCAAGAACCGGTTCCCAGACTTTCCGTGCCTCATCAAGATTTTTAACGGCAATGCAAATGTGATCAATTTTATTTATTTCCAACCTTCACCTCCATAGAAATTCGCGGTTTTAATTCGATGTTCCGGATATGGTGCCTGGCATCAAATCCCTGATCTCTAACCATGGTTTGCAAAAAACTTGCCAACATTGATGTTGTTTTGATTTGTCTGTTAATTCAGCGGGTTGGCTGTGTTAGCTGGTGGGCATAATACAAAAAAGCCCGAACTCTTGAAAAACAGGAATTCGGGCCTGGAAAATGTTGGATTTTTACTCTTGAAAAACA
>JAKSAX010000123.1 GCA_022361395.1 Desulfobacterales bacterium
GCCAGAGTTTCAGAAAACAGATACGCTACAGTTATTTCAGGCGGCTGCTGCATTATAACCATAAGTAATATGCTCCTACTAATCGTTTTCATTTACCCGTACCTCTTGGTACGGGGACCGTTCGGGCCTTCACCGGGGTGAGTCCTCCGTGGTGTTCACGGCTCGTTTCCACCGGCTACTATGCCCTCTGCTGACTTCTCCCATGCGGTCAGAGCAGGTTGCCCTGCCCCCAGCCATACGGCACATGGGAGATCTCCCGGGGTAAACACATATCTTTCGGTACGTGAGTGCCGGGTTTACGGACACACCTTAGATGGATAGAGGACTTTATCTTGTTGTGCAGACTCGTCCCGGTGTGGACGCCTTATACCCGATTTCTGTGCGTCACCCCGTACCTTTGCGGTACCCTGCCTCGGCAGGGCGGCTTCCTCCCGGAGCACCATTGCTGGTAACCCGTTGCCATACCGCTATACCCTTCGCCTCCATCTGGCTGGGTTTGGGACTTGCCTTGACTTCGGTATACCGAAGTCATAGGCTCACCCTTAAGAACATGTGCCGTGCCCGGCACACACAACTAACATGCTGACGGACAAGCCGCAGATGTTCAAAGTTATATGGACAAACCAGTGATCTAAACATTACGCCCTTTTTCTGGAAGAATAGATGAACGACAATGATTAGATTCCAGACATATTGCGCCATCAAGGACCTTCGACAAATTGAAAAGCTGTCGTTCCGAGAAACGGCACGTCGGCTGAATATTGACCGCCGCACAGTTAAGAAATACGACGAAATGGATCATTTTGAGATCCCAGTTCGTAGGAGGTCGAATACCGTACTCGATGGATTTAGAGGAGCGATCATCGACGAATAGCTATAGCACAATCGTCAGCATCTACCATATTCCAGGCGCTTCGAACACAAGGTTACAAAGGTGGGTATTCATCTGTCAGAAAATTTGTAGCTCAGTACAGATCCTTATGTGAAGAATATGGAGCAATTCTTCCAGGGCGGTGGATTCTAATGCTTCTTCAGGGGGCAATCACACCGGAAAAGGTCAATGACGCACTAGAACAAAAAATTTCTGAAGAGGATGCTTTTAAGCTTGTAAGTGTGATTCGGAATGGTTGTCTTCGAGAACGCAATTACGCGCTGTCAATACTTGCTCATTTCCGGGGGATGCCTATTCGACGGATTTCAAAGCTGCTGGCGATAAACCGCAATACAGTTACCGAAGCGATCAAGCGTTACTGCAATGGTGATGTAGATGAACTGTTTATCTCCCGTAAAAACTCTAATTCGCCGAAATATAAGCTGCCAGAATACAAGGAGGCCTTGTTCAAGATCCTTCATTCTCCACCTCGAGATCATGGAATAAATCGAACCACATGGACCATGAAGGATCTGCATCTTGTGATGGCTGATGAAGGATTTTCTATTGCCATGGCAAGCATTCGGCTAATTCTAAAGGAGGCAGGATTCCGTTTTAAAAAAGCGAAAAAAGTGTTGACGAGCACTGACCCAAATTATCGGAAAAAGCTTGAGGCGATTACAGAAATTCTTTCTAAGCTTGGTGGGAATGAACGTTTCTTCTCAATTGATGAGTTCGGCCCTGTAGCCATAAAAATTCACGGTGGAAAAGCTCTGACAGGTCCTGGACAAGAACGGACGGTTCCCCAGATTCAAAAAAACAAAGGGCGAGTGTTGTTGGTTGCTGCTTTGGAACTTTCAACCAATCAGATCACCCATTTTTATGCCAACCGGAAAAGCACGACTGAAATGATCCAGTTAATGCACATTTTGCTTTCTCAATACAGTGAGTGCAGACGCATCTATTTTTCATGGGATGCTGCATCATGGCATGTGTCGAAACGATTCCTGTCTGAGGTCGATCGAATAAATACCAAAGACTATCGCGCAGAGAATAATACACCCGAAATAGCAATAGCTCCACTACCGAGTTGTGCGCAATTCTTGAATGTTATTGAATCGGTGTTCAGCGGCATGGCACGTGCCATTATCCACAATAGCGATTACGAATCAGTTGACGAATGCAAAAAGGCGATAAACTTGTATTTTGCAGAGCGGAACCAGCATTTTAAAGATCATCCAAAACGGGCCGGAAACAAAATATGGGGTAAGGAACGCACTCCACCTGTCTTCAGCGAGACTAATAATTGTAAGGACCCTATATACAGATAAAATGATAGTGACACCGCACTTAATGCAGTCAGGGCCACGATTGAAATCAACTCAGAGTTTAAAAAAGAGATGAATTACATTACATATTTATGCAATTCATATAATTTTCAAACAATCAGTTTGAAATTTACTCTAAATACATGTATATAGTATGCATTTAAGATAATTTATAAACCATGCCACCTAAAAATATAAAAAGACTTGAGGAACACCTCCCTGATGGGCAATTAGTGAATCGTGCCTGGTTAAAAGAACGAGGATTTAACAGGCCCAGGGTGGACTACGCCTTACGGGCTGGTAAGCTCGTGGCCTTAAGCCATGGCATATACAGACGTCCAGGCCCCCCGCTTAAGTGGGAGCATGTGGTCTTTTCCCTGAATGAAATGGGATATGCGGTACACGTAGGCGGCCGCAGTGCGCTTGAATTGCAGGGTTTGGCCCACTATCTGCCGCTGGGTGATACGCAACGAATTGGCCTGTACAGCACTGCGAAAATACCGGGTTGGACGGGCATTTTCTCAAATTCTTTCAGATTTGAAATCCATAACAAAAAACTGTTTAAAGAACTTCCCAAACCTGGTTTAACCACCCGGCCCTATGGCCCCTGGGATTGGTCGATTCCCTTTAGTACCCCGGAACTTGCCCTGCTTGAATTATTAGCGGATGTACGGGAAACGGCTGATTTTTCAGTAGCTGATACGTTTTTTGAAGGCGCCGTTAATTTAAGGCCGAAACTGTTAGGCGAATTGTTGACAGGCTGCAAACAGGTGAAGGCCAAAAGACTTTTTTTATGGTTTAGTGATCGCCATGATCATACCTGGCGCAAAGAGCTGGAAACCAAGGGTATTGATTTGGGCCGGGGCAAGCGCATGCTGGTCAAGGGCGGTGTTTTTGATGCCGCCTATCAGATAACAATTCCAAAACAAATGGTCAAAGAAAATGAAAACGCCCTATTCTGATCAAGTGCGCCTGCTCGTGAATCTTTTACCCTTTGTGGAAAAGCAGACCTGTTTCGCATTAAAAGGCGGTACAGCCATAAACCTGTTCGTAAGAGATATGCCACGTTTATCTGTGGATATTGATCTGGCCTATCTGCCGGTAGAAGGGCGTAACCAAAGCCTTGAGGGAATTGATACAGCACTAGGAAATATCATTGAGGACATTCAAAAACGAGTTCCACGGGCTCAGGTAAAGGCAGTGAAATTGAAAGGTACAGATAAGCGGTATAAACTGCTGGTGCAACAAGGTGGAACTCATGTCAAAATTGAAGTAACACCGGTTCTGCGGGGCAGCGTCTACCCTTCCCAGACGTGCAGAATATCAGAAAATGCAGAGAATACCTTTGGATTTGCCAGCATGACTTTGCTGAGTTTTGAAGATCTTTTTGCCGGAAAAATCTGCGCAACTTTAGATCGGCAGCACCCCAGAGACCTATATGATACCTATTGGCTTCTGCAGCATGAGGGGATTACCCAGGCTTTAAAAACCGCGTTCATGGTCTATCTCATGGGTCATAACCGGCCTATGGCTGAACTTTTGGCACCTAAATCTCAGGATATTTCTCCATTGTACAAAACAGAGTTCGAGGGCATGGCATATGAACCGGTAAATCTTGAACGGTTGCAGAATACCTTACCAGAACTGGTTATTCAAATCCATAAAGCCCTGAATAATGATGATAGGCGTTTTTTGTTAGATCTCAAGCAAGGAAATGCGGATTGGGAAAAATTCCCACTGCCCCATGCGCAGGTGTTGCCTGCCATCCAGTGGAAGCTGCTGAATTTTGAAAGGATGGCACCGCGCAAACGGCTCAAAGCAACTCACAAATTGGAAAATGTACTGTTTGGATAACTATTCTTGAATAATACAACATTGGAACTCAACAAAAATCTGTTCCAATAATTCAGTCTTTATGGAATTCATCAGTTATAATGTATGCTAAATGTTTTGGTAATTCTAAAGGAAGGTCCTCATTAAACTTGAAAGATTGTGATTTTACTTCATGCGAAAAAGAACTGCATAATGAGCTAATTAATTTATTTTAAAGCCTTTCATCCTGAAAAATTGAGGGTGCTGGAGGCATACCCATGGCCCGGAAACGTCAGAGAGCTTGAAAATTATGTTCAAAAATTATCGCTGCTGAATGACGGCGATTTGATACGGATTAATAAAATCGGTGGCATGTCTGATATTGATGATGAATGCAGTGAAATAACGAATTATACGTTCGGCGCGTTTAATGACGAGAAAAAAAGAGCCGTTAATTATTTTGAAAGAAGCTATCTCAAGAGTGTTATGATAAAAATGGACGGAAATATTTCACAGGCAGCACGATATGCCGGAAAGGAACGCCGTTCATTTGCAAGGCTGTTGGAAAAACACGGCATTGATAGAAATAATCTCTAGTCCGGAGTAATTGTCCATTCATAAAAAATCCTACCTGATAATCGTTCATCTTATCGAGCAATTCCACCATATAGGGCAAATTTACCCTTCCCGGTTTGCTTTGTTTTGGAAAAATAGGGCAAACAAGCCTCATTGATAAAATATTTTGCATGGCTAAGATTTTGATAATACAAGGTTTTTGTTATTGATTTTGGTTCTGGTATACCTGTTGCTATTCTATAATTGTCGATTCCAAGAATAATGGAGGAAGATGTATATTTGACCAAAAGTAAATTAACCTATTCAAGATAACTTTTATGGAGGTCGTAAGCACATGGATGGAGGTAGTAATAACAAAGGGAGGGGAGCGGTGGGAAACAAATCGTTCTCGGCGAGGTTAGTGGCGGGAAACAGACGGCTCTCGGCAAAGATAAGCAACTTTGGCGGGAGTACTTTAGTGCCAATGGCGCAAAAGCGGTCGGGGAAACAGAGTCTGTTATTGGGCTTAACCGCGATAGCGCCACCGATTTATTCGGCATACAAGATAGGCATTGAGGCCGGAAAAAGGAATCAAGAAAGCCCAAATGATTTTATCAAAATGTCCAATGAGCCCCATAGGCTTACCAACAACTTCAAAATCAAAAAGTTTTAATTCTGAACAGGTAGACAGTAAATATGAAGCGAAGAAATTCAATACAATCGAGTTCCTTTCCGGGAAGGGGCATGCCGGATATTCCTTCTGTGCGGAAAGAGAGAAGCTTATCCGGCGGCAAGCTGATTCCAAGGCTTGAAAAACGGCCTGAAGCACCTGTCCGGCCGCAGCAAAACAATCCTCAAAAACCAGCCTATGCCATTCAAAAAGTTGGTCTCTGGGAGAGATTCAAGTGGAGTGCCAAACACGGGTTTCGCCCCAAGTACGGCCTGAAAACTATTAGAAACATGGAGGCCGACAGAGTCAGGACCTTTGGCAATCAACAGATGACTCCGGAACTGGAGGGGCGCCTGCTGAAACGGTACGGCAAGGCAACCAAAAAATCCAAACTGGAAGAAAAGGGCCGGCAAAAACAATATGAACACTATACTCCCGAAAACTTGCTGATGAAGCACCCGAGTCAATTCCTGAGGACTTACAAAATACGCTCCGACATGCTCCAGCATTCCGAGAATCCCGGTGTCGCGGAGCCGTATAGCGGCAAGGCAACCGGCAATATGCAGTACTCCCTGATGGCCCCCGACATGGGGCTGTTCAAAGAACCTGGCGGCAGCCAAATAAAGGAAGGAAAGAAATCTCGCAAGGCTCAGGGATATTTCCAGCTCCTGCCGAAAAAACACGAGGGCCAAATGATTCCAAGCTATGGAGAAAAAGCGGGCGAGAATATTTCCGCGGGATTTCTACCCATGCTTCAAACCCGTGAAAATATAGGCGGACAGGCCGGTGAAGGGAATGTGGACGATTTCCGTCAGGGCAGATTGAAGGAATCGCGATTGGGTCAATCAGGAATAGCACTCACAACGGAATTTTCCGGGTGCACGCTTCTCCGGCAAAAAAATGCATTGCTGCATTTGCGTCCGGGAGACCAAGGAGGAGAAGCGCTCCAATCCAAGTTCCCCCGCGAAAACACATTTGGAAAGCTGGACTATGGGAACGCCGACCAAACCTATGCCATGGTTCGGCAAAAGCCTGACGGGAGGATGAAAGTTTATTGGCAATCCCACTTTACCGATAAGGCCCAAACAATAGTGGGGAGCAAATATCTCGGCAGATAGAAATTTCAACACATAACCCCTTTCAAACCCGGCAATACCTTTGTTGTAATGCTGTCAGGCCTTGGTGGACCAAAGCCTTGGGGCATGCATACCTCCTTATCAAATCAATGTACCTGCAGAAGGATAGGAAGTTGCTTTTTACCAAGCAAGGTATAAAAGATGATCAAGAACTGAAATATGGCCCCCGGCTGGGCACGGCCACAACATGTTGTGGCCGTGCCCAGCCGGGGCGCCGACGCTTGAGCGGCGGTTGGGGCTGAAACTCCCTCTGAAAGACAAAATCTCGGGCCTGAGACTCACCGCAAAAGTGCTGAACAGCTATCTTTTGGGCTAATTTCGACCATACTCCACCGGAAATCCCAAAGCGTTTGAATTAATGCCAGCCGCCTGCCGGGATTTGGGAATCGGAAAAATCATAAACCAACTCAGGGATAGGATCGGAAATAACGGATTTCGGTGGATCATGGTTGCGGATGTCCCAAAGCCCAAGGTGGCGCAAGATCTGTTCGATGATGTCCAGCTCTTCGATGAAGCTGATTATGTGCATGGAGCCCTGGCACTCGGGACAGGTCAGAGGGTCTACCTCATAGATTTTCCGGGAGCGGCAGGTTCGTTTCGGTTGACGTCACCCTGTTCCGATTTTTCTCCAGGCTTGACAAGTGTTACCGGCCTGGCATATCGATACTATGTGTGTTGGAAAACAGGTTGGTTTATACGAGATCCGTTGCGAACAGAAGCGTGGTGCCGGATGCACAGGAGACCATTCTTTCCTTAGGAGGGCTGGATGACAAGATCTGAGTCGGGACAAAAGGTGAAGACGGATCAACCTGTTGCCGCGTCCGGTTTCCGGAAGCGTTTACGCAGCCGCTTCAGTTCTCTGGAAATACGGTACAAGTTTCTTGTCAGTTTCGCCCTGATCTTCTTTTTATCCATGCTTTTCTGTAATCTGTTTATCTATGTTTACGTGCGGAATAATATTGAAGCCAGGATCGAAAGCGAGCTGAGCAACACCACCCGGATGATATACAATATGGTGAATACCTCGGTGAACGTATCCATAAAAAATCATCTGAGGGCGGTGGCTGAGAAAAATCTGGAGATCGTCAGGAGTCTTTATCAAAAGTCGCAACAGGGCCTTTTCACCGAAGCCGAAGCAAAAGCGCGGGCGGCGGAAACCCTCCTGAGCCAGAGTATCGGCAGTTCCGGATATCTGTATTGTCTGGACAGCGCCGGCAAGGTAACGGTGCACCCCAGCCCGGAACTCATCGGTACCAATGTGGCGGATTTTGATTTTGTGACCCGGATGACCCATTCCCGCCAAGGCTACCTGGAATACGAGTGGAAAAATCCGGGGGAGGCAGAACTTCGTCCAAAGGCCCTGTACATGTCCTATTTTGGCCCCTGGGACTGGATTATCTCAGCCAGTGCCTATCGGTCCGAATTCATCAAACTGGTGAATGTGGAGGATTTCAGATCCAGCATCCTGTCATTGACATTCGGGGAAACCGGATATGCCTTTGTCATTGACAGGGATGCCAACGCCATTATCCATCCCGTACTCCAGGGGGTGAACATCTTCGATGCAAAGGAACTGCCCAACCGGCACCTGGAAGACATGATGGCCCGGAAAAAGGGCAAATCCGTTTATTATTGGAAGAATCCGGGTGAACCCAGGGCCCGCCGCAAGCTGGTCATGTTTGACTATATTCCGGAGTACCAGTGGATCGTGGCCTCATCGTCCTACCTGGATGAACTCTATAGCCCCCTGACCACCATCCGTAACGTGATTCTGGGAATATCCGCTCTGTTTTTTTCTATCATGTTGGCCGTCACCTTCGGTATCAGCCGGACCATTACCACGCCGCTGCGGGAACTGATGAACCGGTTCAACACCGTTACTGCGGGAGATTACTCGGCCCGGATGGAAAGCCGGTCCCGGGATGAGGTAGGAAAACTGGCCATGTACTTCAACCGGTTTATGGACCGGCTGGAGAAAACCCATCACAGCCTTCAGGACCAGATTCGTGTCCGCCATATTGCGGAACAGGCCAGAAAAGAAAGCCAGGAGCGTTATTTTCTTCTGATGGAAGCGGCGCCGGACCCAATCGTGAACTACGACATGGAAGGTCGGGTGATTTATATCAACCCGGCCTTCACCCGGGTGTTCGGGTGGACCATGGAAGAGGTGGCCGGTAAAAAGATGGATCATTTCGTGCCCGAGGATCACTGGCCCGAGACCCGGATTATGATCCGGCAGGTGATTTCCGGGGACGGTATATTTGATGTGGAAACCCGCCGGTATTCAAAACAGGGGGAACTGGTGGACGTAAGTATTTCCGGTGCAACGGCGCTGGAGAGTTCCGGAAAGCCCGCCGGCTCAATCATTATCCTCAGGGATATTACCCGGGCCAAGGGACTGGAAAAACAGGTGATGCAGGCCGGGGAACGGGAACGGCTTAATATCGGCCAGGACCTGCACGACGATCTCTGCCCCCATCTTATCGGTGTGGCAGGTCTGGCAGAAGTCCTCAGGGACACCCTGGCGGAAA
>JAKSAX010000055.1 GCA_022361395.1 Desulfobacterales bacterium
CCTGTGGCTGCCAGGAAAATCCTGTGGAAGTGAAAAAGGGAATAGGCAGCTTCACGGGCCACCTCAGCCGCCTTGATATCGCGGTTGAGATTTGCCTCAATATAGGCGGTTGCCCTGTTGATCCTGTCCCGGTATCCCATACCTCCCCTCCGGAATAAAGCCATTGGTTACAGACACCATCCGTGCCTGGCAATGACAATATCCCATGACCGCCTTTAATTCTTGACCGGGGCTGCTATTCTTTCCATAAGCCCGTCATACTGCCGGACCAGGCTTTCCCATGAAAAACCGGCTGCATGGGCTGCCAGGTCCCTGCAGGCCGGATCAAAGGCATCCGGATTTGTCAATACCTTCTCCAGACGGGACTCCAGGCCTTTTTCAGAGTTGTAGATAACATCCTTGTGACAGGTCAAAGGCACCAGCTCCGGATAGGAGAGACGGTTGGGCAGAACGGGAAAGCAGCCCCGGGCCACCGCTTCCATGACAGAGATGCCGAAGTTCTCCTGGATGGCGGTGCTGACCACCACCCTGCCCCTGTCAAGCCAGGCCCTGTACTCTGCTGCAGACTCCCGGAACCCTTCCACCAGGATCTCATCTTTAAATTCTTCCTTTGCCCTGTCAAACACCTTTGGAATGATTTCATACTGTTCTCCCAGCAGGGCCAGGTAAAACAACACCCCTTTTTTCTTTAACCGGCCAAGCACCCGGAAAAAAAGATCCGGGTTTTTGTCATACTCCCAGCGGTGATTCCAGATGACCAGGGGGCGGTCCAGGTCTGATGCACCGATAACAGGCGCCAGATCAGCAGGATACCTGCACCCCGGATACAGGACCGATGTTTTCTCTTTAATCGCATCCAGCATCCATAACGGACGGTTGTCGGGCATCTGCTTAACCAGGGTGCGGGCAGCCTTAAAAAAATCATCCCTGTGAAATTTTGAATTGAAAATAACGGCATCAGCGGCAAAGGCTGAAATGACATTGGTAAACCCCAGGTGAAAATCCCTTTTCTCATGGGGCCCGAGGGGATAGGACAACTGGTTTTCATGAAAATAAAAGACCACAGGGGGGCATTTCCGCCCTGCCAGCCCTTTGAAATCCGTCAAATCCATCATATCCGTGGCAAAAATCAGATCATAAGCGGAAATATCAGGGATCTGCCGGATAAAATGCAATGAGGCCCCGCGCATCCGCCATTTCCAGAATCGCGGCGGCAGGGTGAGGATCTCTATCTCATGTTCTGAATATTCGGTTAGTCCAAGGGCAAAATCTTTGTGGGATCCGCCGTAAAAAGGCTCGAGAAATAGTATTTTCAATGGGCAATGTCCTAAATTATAATTTGGCCATCTTTACCCGGTTTTCCCGGCCAGGTCAATGTTTTCAAGCCGTGATGCCCGCCAGTTCCTTTACCTTCCCTCTGAGTGTCCGGCATACAAGCCGGGCAATCTCTTCAATTTCATAGGGTTTTGAAAGCAGGCCGTCTACTCCCCAGTTTTTCAGCTCGGTTTCCCGGATATTTCCGTGGCCGCTGCAGATAAAAACAGGGATTTCCGGCCGGATAAAACGGAGCGCGGAGGCCAGTTTATCCCCCCGCATATCAGGCCTCATGTAATCGGTAATCACCAGATCAAACGACAGGGACTGCTTTTGGAAAATAGTCAATGCCTCTGAACTGTTCAAAGTCGATGTCACACTGCAGCCAACGCTTTCAAAAAGGGCTGTCCCGATCTCCTTGATACTGGGTTCATCATCAATCAAAAGTATTGATATCATTTCAAGACCTCAACAGATATATTTTTGATGGTTCAGCTTACGATTATCTACTCCTCTCCATACAACCTGCAGTAGCGTTTTGTCAACCCAATTAATACAACCCCTGAGTGTTGGATTTATTGCATGGCTTGGGTTATTACTCTTTTCAATTAGAACTTTGCATGGAACCGGGTATCGGAAAGATGTCAGAAACCAAAAAGACAATTGGATTGAAAATCAAGTCGTTGAGAAAAACCTACGGGTTGTCTCAAATCGATCTGGCGGAAAAGCTGGGCCTGTCATTTCAGCAAATCCAGAAGTACGAGAAAGGCATTACCGCAATTTCAGTGATCCGCCTGCAGCAGATTGCCGATGCCTTCGGGGTTCACATCACTGTTTTCTTCAAGCAGGCTCCCCGGCCCCTCAGTGTCCGGGAGAATGCCCCGGAATATACCCAGCCCTCCCCTTCCCCGGTGCTTTCCAAAGAAGAGATCACCCTCCTCAAGTTATTTCGCAAAATCGGCAACAAAAAATTCAGACAGTCGGTTATGCTGCATATAAAAGGGCTTGTGGAGATGGAAAAAGAAAAATAAGCCCCTGGCTTCCTGTACCGGACCCAGGGCAGACGCCCGTGAGAAAGTCCCCTTGAAAATATGTAATTTGAAAAGACCAGCCTGCCGTTACCCATACCGGAGGATGCTGCAAGCTTGACTTGCTGCCGATCCTGTGAAAGGTTTAATACATCGCAGTTCACAACAGCAAACTCGGGAGAACACGCCTTGATTATTAAGAAAGTCTGTATGCTCGGTGGTTATGGCGTCGGAAAAACAAGCCTTGTCAGTAATTTCGTTCATAGTATTTTCAGCGAAAAATACCAGATCACCCTGGGGGTGAAAATAGACAAGAAGACCGTTGAATTCAACGGCCGGGATGTCAAGCTCATGCTATGGGATATTGCGGGCGAAGAGGAAAAATTCTCCATTCCCCCCACTTACCTTAAAGGCTCCGAAGGGTACCTGCTGGTGATTGACGGCACCAGGAAAGGCAGTTATGAACAGGCCCTTGATATCCACACCAGGGTGGAGGAAACCCTGGGACAAATCCCCTTTATTGCCGTGGTAAACAAAAGCGATCTTGCCGAAGACTGGGAACTTGGCCGGGATATCATGGATGAGATGGCTGACAGGGGCTGGCAGGTCATCAAAAGCAGTGCAAAG
This sequence comes from Desulfobacterales bacterium, assembly GCA_022361395.1. Lineage (GTDB taxonomy): Bacteria > Desulfobacterota > Desulfobacteria > Desulfobacterales > Desulfobacteraceae > Desulfobacter. The sequence goes on from JAKSAX010000055.1 coordinate 2,970, forward strand.
TCGGGAACCGGTGTGGAGGAATCCTTCACCGCCCTTGTGGAAAAGATGCTTTCCTGATGTTTATAAATCGATAATCGTACCGGCCCTTGCAAATTCGATCTGCTCCCGCCGCCCCCTGGATCCCCTGGCAAGGGCCTCGTCAATCCAGTTGCGTTCAGACCACTCCCGGTTGGGATCATGATGGCCGATATAGGTGTGTTTAACGCGGCAGTTCAAGGCCATCTCCTCCACATCCTCGATGCAGCTGTGGCCCCAGTCGATACGCGGCACCGGTGTTGAAGAGCCGATTCCGGTGTGCCCGTCATACTCCGATCTCAGATACTGGCCGTCCCTGTACATGGCATCCGCATCCATGGCATGCTTAACCAGTTCAGCCTCGCATGCTTCGCTCCGCTTCTGTTCAGGCGCGTCAGGATCATCCCCGTGACGCAGCTCATGGTCCGTGCAATAGATGAACTTTTTTCCCCCGTGCTCAACCTTATAGGCCAGGCAAAGGGCGGGATGATATACAAAAAAGGCCGTTACCCTTGTATCCCCGATTTCAATGGGCCGGGTGACATCATGCAGGTCCCAGTGAACACTCTTCTGGCGTGCGTTCACCACCGGGTCTGCCATGTCACGGATCTCAATGCCTTTGAAACCGGCCGGCATGTTGCTGAAATTTATCGGGGTCTGAAGCCCCTTGACATCCTCGGGAACAAACTGGGAAAAGATCCCCAGGTAAGAATTCAGGGAGTACAGATACTGGTAGTTGCCATGGATTATGATGGTATTGCGCGGGTCAAAGCAGACCCCGGCCTGGTCAAACCCTTCGGTATGGTCAAAATGGGAGTGGCTGCCGAAAATATGGAGTTCGCGCTTTTTCCTTGCCCCCCATTTATCCTGGAGGTCTTTGGCGCAGTTCCGGAATCCGCTGCCGCAGTCCAGTACGATATCGTACCCGTCTGCCGTCTCAATATGCATGCATGTGGTCCAGCCCCCGTAAATTCGCGGGGGGGCAACCTTGAATCGTTTCCTGTATCTGAGAAGTGTCTTGCGGTTGACCGGCCCGCCAAGGTATTCCTCTATGGAGCTTTCAAACCTGTTTTCCCCGTCCATGCGCTCTGAAAGGTCCTTAAACACCAGCTTCAGCAGTTCATAATCCATGACCTCCTGAAGCGCGGCTGACTCCCGCCGCGAAGGAAAGGTGGATCCGCTTCCCTGGACCCCATAAAACCGAATGCGAAGATTCTTGATGGCATCGCCCATTTGAGATATTCCTTAACTTAATCGGTTCTGATTATTAAGATGTCATATCATGTTTCCCGATTCCCCAAAAGATATTTTCAGCCCGATGACAAAACCGATACAAACTCCGGGGCAGCCTCAAATGATCGAACAGCTGGCAAAACATTTAACGCACAACTTGCCTGCCCCGTTTCTCACGTCTGCCTGGAGATGAAGGGTGCGTTTTGTCCTCTCCACAACAGTTGCTGTTATGGTGATAAAATCCTGGTCCGCATCTATGGGGCGGATATAGGTCGTGTTGAGCTGGGCAGTCACGCTGGGCGGCGCCACAAGCATGCTCAGTGGGCCTATTGTATTGTCCACGGCAGCCACCACCATGCCCCCCTGCATGAATCCGAACGGATTCTGGTACCTCTCTTTTACCGGGAATTTCGCCACCAGGGATTGTCCGGGGGTATAGTCCGTGATCTCCCCGTCCATCTCAAGAAAGATATTCGGCGGGATTTTAATTCCCGAATCTTCCGGGATCTGTGCGGCAATGGATGCCATCAACTCATTATTCATCATCTGTCTCCGGGTATAATCAACCTGTGTTTAATCACCGGTCATGTTTTTAACAATAATCTCTTTGAAAGCCTTCATTGACTTAGATGGTTTTCCGGCCTTTTTCTCTTTTTTAATATTTCGGAGCAGCTGCCTCAGCCGCTGGCGTTCAAGCCCGGGACAGGCCCGAAGAAAGGCCTCCATGGCATCCGGATCATCTGAAAAAAGCCTCTCCAGCCATTCACGGGTCTTTCTGCCGGATTCCGATTCCACCGGCGGGGCAACTTCGGCCCGGACCAGGGCCCGGCGAATCGGCTCGGGATCCACCTCCCGCATCAAAGCGCCGATATACTGCCGCTGCCGCCGGCCTGCTATCTTGGATGTAATGGACCTGGCATCTGTCAGTGCTTTGCGCAGTCTTTCCGGCAGATCCAGGCGCTCCAGCTTCCAGTCCGGCATCCGGACAAGCCTTTCCCCGAGTTTTTGAAGGGCCTCAGCCTCTTTTTTTATCTGTGTCTTGCTTTTATACGTGTTCTCTTCTTCCATGTCTCCGCCAAAGGGATTGAATTGGTTCACATTCCGGGTGAAGTTATTTTTGCACGATCCCAAAGTAATGGCCTGAACCCAGGCCGTAAAAGTATGGAATGTAGGACAGTCATCCCGCTCTTGTCAAGAAACAGGGCCGGGACGATCTCTCAATGGCTTCCACCCCTCCCGCTCCAGAACCCAGCGGTTCACGGTCTGATAATAGTTGATCCATCCGGGTGTGGTATCGTATGTTTTTTCCAGTGTGAACCCCAGTTTTTCCAGGGTCCTGTTGGGTCCCGGGTTTTCCGCCCGGGGTTCGCAGAGCAGCCGCTTTAACTGAAATTTTGTAAAGTACTGTGTGATACACTGCCTGACAAGCGTATGGCCCAGCCCCTTTTGCCGGAGAGATCCGTCCCAGACATGGAGATGCATGAAGGCCTCCCTGCCGAACCTGATCTTATTAATATTGGAATGCCCCACGGGTATACCCTCTTTTTCCCAGAACAGGTAATAAAACTGCCGCTGCATTAGCGGTTTATCCAAATCACCGCTGATAAGGGCATGCCATTCTTCTCTTCCCGGCAATTTTGCCGGATCCACCCCCATGCCGTGAAGGAACTGCCGGTCTGCATTCAAAAAATAATCAATTACCCGGGACTGCTCTCCCGGTGTCATCTCCCTGATGCCTGTCCCCATATGCCGGTGCCTCCCTGACCTTTGTTTTGAAACCGAGTTTACCACACAGGTGCCTAAAAAATAAGGAAAACCTGGACACCGGCCCGCCACCCGGTTCCGGGCTCAGGCCCGTGCCGGCGGCTGTGGCATCTCTTTTCCGATTATGATATATAGCTTCCCCGTAGTAAGGGATACAGGGAAGACCAATAACTCAATAAAGAAGCAGGCAGCGTGAAAAAGAATACTTACAGTCTTGATAACAATGTGTTGACCGTCAAAACGGAATGCGGGGAGTACAGGTACAAAATCGACGGGGAGACCGGGCTGGCAAACGCAAAGAAAATTGCAGAGCTCATGGTCGGTGAAATGGAAAACGTAGAAAAAAAATTCCAGTCCCCAAGGGAAAAATCAAGTCCGTATGCAAAGCTGCTGATGTCAAACCTGAATATCGCAGATAAATATATCAGGCTTGAGGAACGTCACGGCCGGGTGCTTCGGGAACTGGAAGAACTCAGGGACCGGAGGAGTGCCCCGAAGCCCTCACCCTCCCCGGTGCCGGCACCGGAAAAGAGACCGGCCCGGCCCGCCCCCCTGGTCAGGCAGGTATTGGAAACCCTGAAACAGTCACCTGATAATCCGCAGGAAAGCGCAGAACCCCGGGAAGAAACCGGAATCCGGACCGGAGCTAAAACCGACGAACAGAAAGCTGAAGCTGCCCCTGAAACCACTCCGGAGAAAAACCGCCCAGCCCCCTCACCGCCTGCAAAGGCAGTGACAGGGCCATCACCCGGCCTTAAGATCAATAAGGCAGAGAGGCCAAAGCCAGTTGCCGAAACGCCTGCCGGAGGAACAGGTGATAAATTCCGGTTGCCCTCCCTGGACTTTCTCAAAAAAGCAGACATCCAGGCCGCAGTGGACCATGAGGCCATACGCAGGGATGCAGAGCTGCTTGAGCAGAAGCTCAGCTACTTCGGCATCAAGGGAGAGGTCATGGAGGTATCGCCCGGCCCGGTTATCACCACCTTTGAATACAGGCCCGAACCCGGCATTAAAATCAGCAAGATCGTAAACCTGGCCGATGACCTGGCCCTGGCACTGAGTGCCCTGAGTATCCGCATTGTTGCCCCGATCCCGGGAAAGGATGTCATCGGCATTGAGATCCCCAACACCCAGATGAGCATCGTTCCCTTTGCCGACATTGCCGGCTCAGATGAATTTGCAGATATCGGTTCCCGCACCCCTGTCTGCCTGGGCAAGGACATCATCGGCAACCCCGTGGTGGTCGGGCTTGAAAAAATGCCCCACCTCCTCATTGCCGGGGCCACGGGAACCGGTAAAAGCGTTGCCCTGAACGCCATGATCACCAGTATTCTGTACAAGTCCCCCCCGGACAGGGTCAAATTTATCATGATTGACCCCAAACGCATCGAGCTGTCCCTGTTCAACGATATCCCCCATCTGCTGACCCCTGTTATCACGGATATGAAAAAGGCCAATATTGCACTCCAATGGGTGGTCAGGGAAATGGAGCGGCGGTATGAAAAACTGGCCCGGCTGAAGGTGAGAAATATCGAACAGTACAACGCCAGGGTAAAAACCGGGAACCTGCCGGCAATTGAAGATGAGGAAGGATTTGACGCTTTCCCCTATATTGTGGTCATCATTGACGAGCTTGCAGACCTGATGATGACCGCCAGCAAGGATATCGAATTCTCCCTTACCCGGATCGCCCAGATGGCCAGGGCCGCAGGCATCCATCTCATCCTTGCCACCCAGCGCCCCTCCGTTGATGTTCTCACAGGTATTATCAAGGCCAACTTCCCCACACGGATATCATTCCAGGTTTCCTCCAAAACAGACTCCAGGACCATCATTGATTCCAACGGGGCGGAAACCCTCCTGGGAAGGGGGGATATGCTTTTTGTCCCCCCGGGCACCGCAAGGCTGACAAGGGTCCACGGCACCTATCTCTCAGAAGAGGAGCTGGTCACCATCACCGATTTTATAAAAGCCCAGGGAAGGCCGGAGTATGTGCTTGACGTGGTCACGGAAAAAGAGGAGGCCCCGGCTGCCGCGGAAGTCAGCGAAGATGATTACGACGAAAAATACCAGGCAGCCCTTGAGTTTGTCATGTCCACCCGCCAGGCCTCAATCTCAAGCGTCCAGCGCGCGCTCAGGGTAGGCTACAACCGGGCCGCAAGAATCATTGACCTGATGGAAAAAAAAGGGATTGTCGGCCCTTCGGACGGTGTAAAACCCCGGCAGGTCATTGTGGAGCGCCTGGAGTGATATACCGGATTAAAACAAAAACATTGCAAAACCGGACAGGCAGTTGTAAACAAAACCTGCTATGGACTTACCGGATCCCAAAGATTTGCCCCGCCTGAACTATTCGGACAATGACCTGTCCATTGAACTCAACTGCCTGGGCAGCCGGGAGTACACCAAAATATCCTACCCGGTTAAATACGGGATATTCTCACGTCTGGAAACCCGGGATCTTATCCTGGAGTTCAACCAAAACCATGAAATCAGGCATGCCCGGTCCAAAACCAGGTCCTGGCCCGATCCCCAGGAGTGGCTGAAACGGACAACAGGCAACGACTGGGTCTACTATTCAACCGGTGGATATGCCGGGGTGTTCGAGTCCATCGGGGAGTATTACCTGCCAAACCTCATGTACACCACCAACTCCCTGCTCGGGGGCAAACCCTTTAACGAACCGGAAGTGGCCCGGCTGTCCCTGGACTGGCACCATACCCTTGCCGGTATCCCCCTGAATAGGGCAGGCATGCCCCCTCATATCCGTGACTGGGCAGAAAAAATCCAATCCAGGACACCAGCGGATCTTGATGCCAAAGCCGGGGCACTGTTTAAAATTTCCGGGGGCAGGACCACCGTGCTTCCCCCGGATGCGCGGCATTCGGATTATGATGTCATCCCCCTGACCATTGCGGACGGTTGCCTGTACAAGTGCAAATTCTGCAAAGTGAAGAATAAAAAGCAGTTTACCCCGAGAACCAGGGCAGATATTGACCGCCAGCTAAACGAACTCAAGACACTCTATGCCGATGACCTCATCAACTACAACAGCCTGTTTTTAGGGGAGCACGACGCCCTGAATGCACCGGCAGACCTCATCCTTTATGCGGCCCGGACTGCCCACGGGGCCCTGAACTTCGGCAAAAGCGTCATGAAGCATCCCCGGCTCTGTTTTTTCGGAAGCGTGGATGCGGTTCTAAATGCTGAAGAAAGGCTGTTCAAGGAGCTGGATACCCTGCCCTTCAACACCTGCATCAATATCGGGCTTGAATCCGCAGACCCTGCCACCCTTGAAAAAATAGGCAAACCAGTTACTGCGGAAAAGGTTACCCAGGCCTTTGACCGGATGCAGGCCGTTAACAAGACCTATCACCGGGTCGAAATGACCTGTAATTTCATCATGGATGAGGACCTGCCCCCGGGCCACACCACAGCCATGATGGCCCTTGTGCGGGACAGGCAAAGATTTACCCGGCCCAAAGGCTGCGTATACCTTTCCCCCCTCAGGTTCGGCCGGCCCTCCAGGGAAGTGCTGTTTGACTTCTACAGCCTCAAAACCCGCAGCCGCCTGCCCATGTTTCTCTATATCATCCAGCGGCTGTAATCCAGGGGGTATCCATCACACCACTCTGTAAATTTTTTATGTATAATTTTTACGAAAAATAGATTTATGAGTGGCTTTATAACCAGAACAGATAGTGGTCAGGCTGAATTCATGAAATAGTATCCTCTATTCTGTTCAAGTTCCAGCTTGTCCGGATCTGCCGATTTGCAATTCTGCGGATTCGACAAAAAAAGCAGACCGGGAAAGCCCCTTTTGTTTTGCGGCCTTATCAATTCTTACAAGTTTATACTGAGGCACCGTTATATTAATGCGTTGCGTTTTCGGTGCCAGGAATGAAAAATCAATATCAGCCAGATATAAAAAACTATCTCTGGTATATAAATCTGAATTTAACAAATCATCCATTTTAGAGACTGTCGGGGGTTCTGTTACGTCTTCCCCGTCATAATATAATTCAACTGTAGTTTGTATATCGGCAATGGCTTCTTCCTGAGTATCACCATAGGCAAAGCATCCGGGGATATCGGGGATAGTCACCCCGTACCCGGTGTTTTCATCTTTATGAATAATTACCGGATATTTCATTTTAACTATCTCCATTTCAATCCTGCCATTTTATAAATGTTCCTGGCTGTCCCTATTGGCATGTCCTTTTTGGGATGAGGAACAATTACAATTCTACCATTCTCGTGTTTGAACTTGTGGTGATCACCAGTTATTTTAACCAGGCTAAAACCAGCTTTTTTAAGTTCTTTTATTATCTGTTTGCTGCCCACACTCATTCATACACACCATACACACTTTTGTCAAGAATTGAATGAAGCGCCTCATCAAAATATGCTTAAAAATTAGAACCTTACCCTTTTGAAAGACATCAGAGCCATTTTAAGCTATGCTTGAGCAACACGCCCAAGAAAAAAAGAACAAACGTGATATGTTGCTCTAAACCAGCCGCAGTTTTGCTTGAACCTTGAATTAGGTCAAACCACTTTGTCGGTATTATTTTAATGACCGAAGGAGATTCTTCGTTATAAACCAAGTTCCCGCATTTTCATTGTTTTACAATTGGTTTCTGTCTTAGTGTAGCCGATATAAGAGACACCGACACGTTTGTGAAGGGCAGTAACAATATCACCATCTCTTTCCATGTCTATAAGGTAATATTTAGCGTGGGATTAGAGTTTCAGCTTGAATGACACCCACACTATTTAAAAATATGAAAAGTAGTGCTTTTTTGCTCATTCCCCCACTACTTTATTCTGTTTCAATCCAATTCTCTAATCGCAAACCTTCGACCCTCTCAAACTCACGCATATTATTCGTAACCAAAACTAACGATTCACTCCGAGCATGACCGGCAATGTGTAAATCATTAACTCCAATAGGAGTACCTTTCGTCTCCAGATTCGCTCTAATGTTACCATAGTGAGCCGCGGCACTATCGTCATATGACAAAACTTCCAGGCGTGATACAAAATCCTCAACTTTTCGTAAGTTGTGGGACACCATAGAGCTTTTTTCAACACCATGTAATAGTTCTGCCAACGTGATTGAACTAATACACATCTGCCCTGCATGAGCATTAAAAATATCTAATACCTCAATCGGACGACGCTTAATCACATATATGACAATATTGGTGTCCAGCATGTACTTCAGCATCAGAAAGATTCCCTTTCAGATTGTTCTTGAGAAGCACGTTCCGTCATAAAATCATCTGTCACACTATCCTCAGAAAGAAAAAAGCTGTCCCAAGTATTCTCTACAGGTGAAAGTACACGGTCCTTACCTACAATACGCACAACAACCTTTTTCACCTTGTCAGGGAACCTGCTGTCAACAGGCAATCTTACGGCTTGGGTTCTATTGTTTTGAAAGACGGTTCCTAAACTCATAACTTGCTCCTTAAATTGGATTTGCTATCTATATGGAGTATATAGCAAGGGTATATAGCGTCATTTCTGATTTTCTGTGTGATGCACGGGAACCGGTACCGGCCACTGGAATCCTTTATTCTGTTTCACTTTTTCCGGACAATTGTCTTTGTTGCCCTTGGCCGATCTCCACAAAAGTTTCTAACCGGACAACCCTCTTATCAATATCAATGGTCCGTTCAGACAATTTTTCAGTTTTAGAATCAAGTGTTTTTACAGAGTCTGTCAACTTTATAATATCCATCAGCAATTCAGCTAAACCGGGCATCTATTCACCGTCCTTTACAGAGAGATTTTCAAGACAAAGATCTATTTTTCTATTGGCTTGTTCTGTTGCTTCTAAAGCTTCTTTGACTTTAGAATGAGCCAAAGCAAGCAATTCTTTTTCTTTAACCTCTGTCTGATTTCCTTCTGGATCGTATGCGTCGATTGCATCACGAACAATCTTAGCGGCTGAAACCCCTTTTAAGTTTGCAGACAATTTTTCAAGCTTGGCCACGTTTTTAGGGGATATAAAAAATTGTTTTCTTACCAAAGATTCTGATTGTGTTTGCATATGTTTCCTCCTGCGTGAAGTTCATACCCATATTATACACATACACATATTATAAGCAAGTTTTTTTATGCTTTTAAAGAGATAGTCTTAAGTTTTTTAAACGGATCTGTTTTAGGCTCACCACCAACAATCATCATCCCGACTCCTTTATTTTGGTGCGTTTCTGTTCGTTGAAGATCCTCGCCCTTCTTGTATTGCTGCCCATACCCCTAAAATAAAAAACAGTAGCCCTAAAACACCCCCTGACATTTTTATCAAAGTGGTGTATTGTCCCGAAGTTTTAAAATGGGTGAAAAAAGAAATTCCCCAAAAGAATCCGCAAAGGTTCAGTGAGACAACAATCATTTTTACTTTATTGGACATATTTTTCCTTCTATCCAATCTCATTCATTAAAACACTGTGAACCTCTTTATCTTCAATTCCAAGATAGACCATAGTAGTTTTAGGATCCGAATGATTGAACCTCTTTGCAATGACATCAAACCCGACACCGAATTTGACACGTTGTTGATACCCCCATGTTTTTCGAAGACTATGGGTGCCGAAATTTCCTTTAAGGTTTATGGCACTTGTCCACTTTTTTATCAAGGCGTGAAGGGCTTGAACTGTTATTGAGGCATTGTCACCCTTCCGGCTTTGGAAAAGGTAATGCTGATCCTCTTTATGTTCTCCATCGGCCAGATAGATATCCAGGGCCTTCCTAACAGCTTTATTGACAACCACGATATTTTTCTTTTTGGTCTTTGATTCAATTATCTGGTGAACCTGACCAGCCCGAAGATAACGAACATCACCTACTTTTATTTGGAGAAGATCACCAGCCCTGATTCCATTATTGATTCCCATGGTGAAAAGTAAAAAGTCCCTGGGCTTTCCAGATAAAAATTGAAGAATGGATTTAATGTCTTTTTCTTCCCGGATGGGTTCGACCTCGATCCGAGTTCCTTTAACCGGGTGATTAAAATTTTCACCTTTGTGCATCATAATTTCAATGTCACCGTTAATATTAAGTTTCACTCTATATACTACATAAACTTAATATTTAAAATAGCGGAAAAAAAATTAATTACCTCCGAAGGGACCAAACCCATTCTCCCTAAAGGCTCTGCAGCGATTTTATGAATATTAACTTTCTACACAAAGTTAATATTCAGCACATTCCCGCCCGGCCAAAGCTCACCCGCCTGGGCAAAACGCTGAAACACCTTTGATGACGGTGTTTTTCGTGATTTGAAACAAAACTTAAAGTTTTGGGGCATTTTTTGACCTTAAAAATGAAGATGGAAACGGCAAGCCTGATTCTTCGTTGATGTTTTTTGTCAAATGAAACAGATCAGCACATTTTGCACCTGTTAGCAAGTGCCATGCTTTGCGACCGAATCTTAAGTTTGCTATCTCCAGATAATAAAGCTTTTATTGAAATCTTCGGATCACTATATATGGTGGTAGTGAGTCCTATCCCCAAAATCAACTTTTTAGAATCTTTCATTCTTAAAATCCCCGGGATTATAGACAGCATTACGCGTACCCGGAGGGCCAGGCAGCCGGAGCCGGGGAGGCCCGGAACGGCG
>JAKSAX010000054.1 GCA_022361395.1 Desulfobacterales bacterium
AGGCGCCCATGACGGCACAATTGGTGGTGATCAGGGGCAAAAAGATGCCAAGGCCCGCGTAAAGTCCGGGGATGCTTTTTTTAAGGAACATCTCCACAAACTGCACTAAAGAGGCGATAACCAGAATAAAGGCCACGGTTCTCAAGTACTCGACATCCAGGGCCTTGAGCAGGTAGGTGTCCACCACCCAGGTGATGATGCCGGCCATGACCATAACGAATACAACGGCCATGGACATGCCTACTGCGGTTTCCATTTTTTTGGACGTGCCCAGAAAGGGGCATTGGCCAAGGAATTGGGCGAGCAGGATATTGTTGATGAAGATGCATCCGATGGCTAGTTCAAAATACTCCATTGATGGTCTCCTTATTTACTCGGAATGAGGTTCATAACCGCAAGCATGAGACCCAGGGCCACAAAGGCGCCGGGGGCTTCAACCATGAAGGAAAAGGGCTGGAAGTTCGCAAACACGCTTGTCATGTCAAAAACAGGTGTCCCGCCCCAGATGGTGATGGTGCCGCTGCCTAAGAACTCCCGGACCAGACCGATGGAGGCCAGGGACAGGGTGAACCCGATGCCGATGCCAAGGCCGTCGGCAATGGCCATAACCGGATTGTTCTTGGAGGCAAAGGCTTCCGCCCGGCCCAAAACCACACAGTTAACAACGATGAGCGGGATAAAGATACCCAATGCCAGGAACAGGGGATAGGCAAAGGCCTGAGCCAGGAACTCAACGATGGTTACAAAGGTGGCGATAATTACAATATAACAGGCGATCCTCACCTTAGAGGGGATCACATTTCTGAGCAGAGAGACGAGCAGGTTGGAGAACACCAGAACGAACGTGGTGGCAATCCCCATCCCCAGGCCGTTCTCAACGGTCTTTGTGACCGCAAGAACCGGACAGAGACCCAGCACGAGCCTGAAGGGAGGCAGCTCAGCCCATAGTCCTTTTGTAAATTCTTTTGCTAAGGATTGTGCCATATCTATTTGTCTCCGTCTTATTGAATCTCTTTTAGGATTTCAGGTTTGAGTTTCTTGTACAGGTCCTGTGCCTGGATGGCGGCAAGGGTAACGGCCCGGGATGTGATGGTGGCACCGGATATGGCATCGATGGAGCCGTTATCGCTCTTAAGCCCGAAGCCGTCATCCATGGATTTACCATCATACTGGGATACAAAGGCCGTATCATCCTTTACCCTGGACCCAAGGCCCGGTGTCTCCTGGTGGGTGGTCACCCGGACCGCAATGATCTGATCCGTATCGGTGTTGATACCCACCATCAGTCCCACATCACCGCCGTAACCGCCCTTGCCCTTGGTTTCAAAGGCAATGCCTGTGCCGCCGTCGGCAAGTTTTGCAGGAAAGACCTGGAGTTTAGCCCCTTCGGCATCTACATTGAAGCGTTCAGCCAGGGGATCGTTGGTGACATCGGTAAAAATCAATTCAATGGCAGGGGCTTTCTGGAATTTCAGGACCTGCTCTTCAATCCGCAGCGCCGTGCCCTGTTTGACAGCTGCCAGAAGGCCGCCGGACACTGCGGTCAAAACGGTCAGTACAACAACCATACTAATCATTTCACGCATTGTTCACTCCCTTTCCCAAAGCTTTTGGTCTGATGGTGTCAATCAGGGGGTTCACAAGGTTTATCAGCAAAATGGCCAGAACCGTGCCGTCTGCATAAACACCGATGTTTCTCATGAGGATGATCATAAATCCCCCGAGGAATCCGTAAATAAACATGGGTGCTTTGTTTACGGGGGAGGATGAATTCTCTGCAACCAGAAAAAAGGCTCCGAGCAGGGTATACCCTGAAAAGAGGTGAAACAGGGGAGAGGCATAGCTTTCGGAGTTGCTCATATGAAACAGTCCTGCAGTGAGCAAAATACCTGCCAGGAAAGAGACAACGACTTCCCAGCGGGTATACCCGCGAAGCATCAGGTAGATACCGCCGATGACCAGGCCAAGGCCGAAGGTGGATCCGATACCGCCTACTTCCTGTCCCATGAACAGGCCGCCTGTGGGAAATAATTCAGAGGCGGCGGATGCGCCCTGGAATTTCAGGGCTGCCAGGGGGGCTAAGGCCGTATATTCAAATTCATAGCTGACATAGGCAGCGTCAAAATCAAAAAACACGGGCCAGGACATCATGAGAATGGCCATTCCCACCAGGGTGGGATGGAAGGGGTTTGCACCCACACCGCCGAAGATGAACTTGCCGACGACAACCGCCACAAAGGTACCCACCATAACGATCCACCAGGGTGTGGTTGCCGGCAGCATGAGGGCAAATAAAAGCCCGATCACAGCGGATTCCATATCTCCGATGGAGAGTTTTTGTTTGGATAACAGGTTCATTATAACTTCCCAGAGCATGGCAGAGGACACGGACAGTGCAATCACGCCAAGTGCCGGGCCACCGAACTGAAGAACCCCGAAAACCGCTGCAGGGAGCAGGGCCAGGATATAATTCAGATTCAATTGGAACAGGCTGTCTCCGTCATGCCAGAACGGGGCATGGGAAACAATTAATTTTGTATTATTCATTGGCAGTCTCCATTTTAAGCGTCTGCGCGAAGGGCATGCAGTTCATGTTTTCCGAGCCGGATATACTGGTAGAGCGGAATCCTTGCCTTACAGACAAAGGCGCACAGACCGCATTCAATACAGGACTCCAGATCAAATTTATCTGCTGCTTCTTCATATTCGTCAGCTTCAAGATACCGGACAACCAGATTGACCGGCACATTGACAGGACAGATCCTGACACACTCACCGCAGTTGACACAGGGGGTATCGGACAATTCGGCTACAGTGTCCTTGTCCTGGACAATAACCATGTCCATTTCCGGGGTCACCGGATGATGGGGGGTAAAGGTGGCAAATCCCCTCATGGGGCCGCCGATGATGATCCGGTCCTGGTCATTGATGTGAACGTTGAACCGGGCCAGAATCTTGCTCAAAGGCGTGCCGATTGCTGCTGTCAGGCGGTGTTTGTTGCCGGCCTTGTCTATAAGGGTGACAATCTTTTCAAACACGGGCTGCTCTGTTTTAAAGACCCTTGCAAGGGAGACCAGGGCTTCGGCCCTGATAAAACAGACCCCCATATCTTCAGGGGTTTTACCGGCAGGCAGAACCATGTCCAGGTGATCCTTCATGACCATGGCCGGCAGGGTGGCCGGGTATACCTCAGAGGTTTTCAGGGCCTGGATGGCACCGAAGTTGGCCTGGGTCTCAAGTTTTTCCGGCAGGGTGATACAGATCTTCGGAACCTGGGTGATCCGCTTGAGCAGCCTTGACCCTTCCACCACTTCATCTGCATAGGCCGTGCAGACATATTGGCAGGCGTCAGAGAGGATATCCGTATCCGCACCGGTGATTACAATGGTTTTTATGGTTGTGTTTTCATCGGCCAGAAGGGCAAACGGCAGGGCCCCTGGCAACTGGCCCAGATAATTTACTGCAAATTCCAGGTCTTCCGCCGGCTTGAACTCAGCGGAGTCCTCCGCCCCTGTTTTAGTCGGATCCGGTTTGATGAGGATGTAAGTGGCTGTATTTCCGAAATCATCGGAATAAGAGTCAAATCCTCTGATAGACCCGGCGCAGGGGGACAGAACATAGGCTGTGCTGTCTTCATAGAGTTTTAATTTTTCCCCTTTTTTGACGGCACCCCCTTGTGTAATCAAGGCCTTTTTGGTGCTGTCAATGGCTTCCGGCAGAAGCAGAGTGAGACTGCCCGGAACAGGGATGGTCTCAGGTGCCTTAAGATCCGCGTCAAGCAGGTCATAGGTCAGCCTGGGTTTAGATAGAGCAAAAAAAGATCGTTTAATCATAGTTAGTCCTTGTTTCGTAAAAGGCTTAAGTCAGGCCAAAAAAAAAGGATGATTAAAAATCATCCTTAATTAATTATAATGCATGACATGAATTACATTCTACCGGACCCGCACCATAATCTTCATGGCATCCCATACACTGATCGTGAAATGCATCAGCCCTTGACGGCAAGTCTTCATCACCTGTTTCCTCATGGCACTCACTGCAGTTGTAGGTGTCATCATCTTCTATATTATGATGGCAGTCCAGACATTCTATACTATAGGAGTCCGTGTGCATGACGTGGGTGAATAAAACCTTACCGGCCTGGTTTTGAAACATAAGTCTCACTGGATTATCCGGGGTAGGGGATGAAAAAGACGCGTAGCAAACAATACCTGTGACCAAAAGAACGATCATGATCAATAAAGCTACTTTAAGGTCGCGTTGTGATGTCATAATTCTTCTCTCAATTATTTAGGGTTAGAGTTTAACGACGAACCCACAACTGGCAGCGTTTATATTATATTGATGCTAGATTTACAAGGAAAAAATAGTAGGAATTTATTTATAAAATGGAGCAGGAATCAATGGCTGAACGGGATTTTTTTCTGACCAGAAAAGGCTTGTATTCATCTTTTCCGGACATGGCAGCCTGTTTCTTCCGGACAACCAGAAAAGCAGCCCCGAAAAAGAGAAATCCCACTACCATGGCTGAGGCAGATTCATCCATGTGAAGGGAAGGTGCAATGCTGTCTCCGATCACAGCACCGATCACCAATAAAATGATGGGAAATACATAAAGAAGGAAACTTAAGTAGATCATGGGCTTGGATTCAATGCCGATGACCACTGGATCACCCTTTTCAACCCCAAGGGTGTTTTTGACAGCCACGTTCATCTCCTGGGAACCATGGTGGCCGGTACCGCAACTGTCCTTGGATGAGCAACTTTCACATGCTGCAGATCTTATGGTTTTAATCCAGGCCGTATCTGAAGTTGCCCGGGTAACAATGCCGTTTTCAGTAATCATAGGGTTGTGTCCTGTTCAGTTCAAGGGGGAAAAATTTTGTATCAATTGTCATCAACAAAGGGGGTGGCAGTATCTTTTTGGACAGCATGGTAAATGTACTATATATTAATAAGGTGTACTATCAGGCAACAATATTAACAATCTGGCTGGGCTGCCGGGCAGGTTCCTGTTCTGCGGCAGCGGCCTGTACAGGCTCGGGCAGCTGCGTCTCTTCCGCCTCTTCACTGGCAGCCGCCTGTTGCTCCCTTGCCTCCTGGGTGATATTCACTTCAAAGGCCTCCTGCACGGCCCGGGTGCTTTCCTGATTAAGATCGGCCTGGGCCGCCTCCTGGTTTTGCTCCTGAACCAGGTTGCTTTCTGCTGCGGGACGGGCGTTTGCGTAAGGATTGGCACCGTGTATGTTATTGATTTCCATTGATAACCTCCGTGTTATAAACCGTCAATCTTTTTAAAGAATAAACATATGCCGGAATAAAGTCAAATTTTTTATGGATTCTGCTTGACAAAGAAAACTGCCTGATATATAAACTCCGAGTCTTCTTGAGAGAGAGGCGCTGCTCCCCAGTAGCTCAGTTGGCAGAGCAATTGGCTGTTAACCAATGGGTCCGCGGTTCAAGTCCGTGCTGGGGAGCCAACCCAATAAAGATTATCCCGATAATTGACTTTATCGGGATTTTTTATTTGGAGACACCAGAGAAGTATCTGCATTGCTGACGGTCCTTTCCGCATTATTCTGATTGACATTCATTTAAGTCGTTGTAATATTTTAAAGTATTCCAGAAAAGATAGACATCCATAAAAAACTGATCCGGTATCGTACGATTGTGAGAGGCTTTCCATTGAAAGCCCTGTAATGGGACATACCCGGCATCAGAATGAAACACTAAAGGATAGATTTGATGGCAGGCGACAAGAAACAATTTTTAGCATCCGGCATCACTGCAAGGCTGTTCGAGGCTATTTCCCGGATGACCGAACCCCAGAAAGAAGAACTGCTGTTGCTTATCGGGGAACAGCGGGAGTACATTCGTTTACCTTACCTAATGCAGATCATGTGTGAAACCGATGACAGGTGTTTTAATGATTTTATTCTGGATATCAGTCCGGGAGGCATTTTTCTTGAAACCATCCAGGAGCTTTTTGCGGGGCAGAAACTGACAATGGATTTTCAGTTTAAAGGTGTTGAAAAGCCGGTTCGGATTATAGGCAGTGTTGCCTGGCTTGGTAAGAACGGTGCCGGTATCCGGTTCCTGTACGACAGTAAGGAGCAAAAGCAGCTCATTACAGATTATATCGAATTGTTGAGATAGGGATAATTATTTTAAGGCTTTCGGAATATTTATGAAACAGGTGTTGATCGCAAACAAGCAGGATGATGAAGTAAAAGAGTTGAAAAAGTATTTGAAGAGGTATTTCCAGTTGAGTGTTATTACTGCACCTTCTGAGTGGACGTCCGTGAAATCCTCTTTTGACCTTGTCCTGATTGACCATAATTTTACGGCCAATTCCGGCATTGATTTTTTGATGGATATTCTCCGGTCACAAAAACTGCCGATTTTAATGCTTACCCCTTCGGCAGACCCCCAGATTGCCATCGAAGCCCTGAGGGTGGGGGCGGTTAATTATATTGTGAAAACCGGGGCATATCTTGAATTCCTTCATATTGCCATTGACGATGCCGTCAATAAATTTAAAGAGAGGCAGGAGATGGTGGATACCATTTCCAGCCTTAAGGAAAAGCTTCAGGGGCTGGAAGATAAACGCGCGGTCAAAAGACCTGTGTTTTTAAACGTATCTGCATCACGGCCTAAGCAATTATCCCGGACCGATTCTCCTGCCAGGAAAGCCGCGCCCGCGCCGGAACCGGTGAAGGAGTTTAATCTGATGGAGGAAATCATCTCCAGGTTCAAGAAAGGAGATGTGAACCTGCCGACTCTTCCCGAGATAAATTCAAAGTTTAATGATCTGATCAAACAGGGGGCAAATCTTAACGAAGTGGCGGATTTTTTACGGAAGGATGCGGCGATTACCTCAAAGCTGATCAATGTGGCCAACTCCGCCCTGTACCGCGGGATAGAAAAAACTTCCCGCCTGGAAGATGCCATTACCAAACTGGGACTTGGAAAAACCCGCCAGTATGTGGAGATTATTGCCAATCGCAGTTTATATACATCTGTAAACAAGCGGTTTTTGAATCTTGTGGAAGATTTGTGGGAACATTCCCTGGCAACTGCCTATGGTGCTGAATTCATTTTAAATCAGCTTCGCCTGAAAACAGATGTGGATATTTTTGCCCTTGGCCTGACCCATGACATAGGAAAGCTGATTCTAATCCAGGTCATAGGAGAGCTGGAGGTAAAGGGAAAGTCCAGAGGTAAATACGACCAGAAGCAGATTTTATCCACCCTAAAGACATACCACGGGAAATTCGGTGCGGTTTTGCTGAACCGCTGGGGATTTTCCCAGGAGTTTAAGGATGTGTCCATGTATCATGATCACATGTCCAAGGTGGAAAATCCTTCCCATGAATTCCTCTGTGTCCACTTTGCCAACCTCGTGTCAAGCAGTCTCGGTTATAATATAAAACCATTGCCTGTCGTTGATCTGGAAAAGTCCGATTCCTTTTACCAGTTGCGCCTGAGACCTGATGATATAGATCTGGTCAGAAAGAAAACAAAGGCATATATGGACGGCATAAAGCAGGCCCTGTAGACATCCGTCTTTGATATGAACCCCGGTTCCGCCGGTTAAGTCCGGAAGCTACCGAAACGCCTGCATCATCTTTCAGCAGCATTCCCAGGAAAAATTATTCTTGACTATGTTAAAGGAGGATTGTATTTTCTTTGAGAAAAAGTTAGTTTTGTCGAACTTGTTTTGCTAATTGTGTAAAAAGTTTGGGGGTTGCGGTGACGGATAGACTGAAAAAATTTATGACTGTTTGGGAAATAGAGCAAAACTTTAAATGTCCTGTGGTGGGGGCCATGCTTTCTGTGGATAAGCATAAAAGCATATTGAAAAAATGCGGCTGGGATGTCAGCCGGATGAAACCCTATGAATACCACAGCCACCTTATGGGGTGTATGGGAGATGAAAATGCCGTGTCCGTTAAGGTGAATAATTTTATCCGCCACCAGGCCAGAAAGTATATGGTTGAAATTGCAGGGCTCTATGAGAAAGGTGACGGCCATGCTGTCAGGGCGCTATGGAAAAAATATGCCGGGCAGGGTGTTATCGGTCCTGTAATGTATGCCATTGTCGCCCATGAGGATGCGGATATTGAACTTCTCCAAGATATTCACGGTGAGGTCCACATGCAGGCCCATGCCAATATGACGGAAGTGTTTCACATCCGGCAGAAGATAAAATCTTCGGACGAGACCCTGGTCCGGGAGAAAAAGAAACTGGCTGAAAAAAATGCGGTTATCCGGGAAATGGTCAGTGCCCGGCGGGAAGAGAACCTGGCCCTGAGCCGGGTGCGAAGTGAAAATGCAAGGCTGAAAAAACAGGTTGAAGATCTTGAGGCGCAGTCTGCAACAGGCCCGGCTCCGGATCCCGGAGAGAGGGAAGAGCTGGAGCGCCTCAGGGAGGCGTTGGCAACTGAAAAGGCCTTGTCACAGGAACTTGCCCGTGAGAAAAAGCAGATTCAGATTGAATTGTTCAGCTCGGAAAGTGAAAATGAGCTCATCCGGAAGGAGATCCGGGACCTTGTGAGTGCATTGACACCAGTGGGAGAGGAAAGCATTTGCCCGGTAAGCAAAAGCAGTCCGGATGAGATCGTCACCTGTCCGGCACAGGGCCGCTGCACGGATGATACCTGCCCAAATTACCAGCTTTGCGCCAAACGGGTATTCATGATCGGCGGTATTACCAAGATGAAGTCATATTACAGGGATATTGTTGAAAAAGCAGGCGGAGAATTTGACTACCATGACGGGTATCTTAAAAACAGTAACGCTAATCTTGCCGCCAAGGTCAAACGCTGTGACGTTGTGGTCTGCCCGGTAAGCTGTAACAGCCACAATGCCTGCTTAAAGGTCAAAAAACTTTGTCACCGGTACAATAAAGAGTTGAAAATCCTGAACAGCGCCAGTCTTTCGGCAGTGACCACAGCCCTCTTTGTACAGAACAGCCCCGGGATTAATTAGACCGGGCGGTAATCATACCTTGGGTGCTGACGTTTTCCCGGGCAATGGGTGACAGGGCATGTTTTGACCAGGTCATCCTTCAGGAGCCTGGGCCGCTTTTTGTTCCTGTTTTGTTCCTGAACCCATTGTCTGGCCGCTGGCTCGTCTTCGGCTGTTCCCATTCTCAGAATCTGTTTTCCGCAACAATGGGTGTATTCGCAGTAGAGAGAGAATTTTTCTGGCATCAATATCCTTTACTTTGGCGATTTAAATTGAACTCCAGCCTATTTGTTTTCACGTACCGGTGTCAAGGGGGCATGCCGGGTAATCCCCCCGACTCTATAGCAAGCTTTTGTTCCCGGTTCCTGTCTCCCTGAACCCGGTTTGTAATTTCCATTTACAGGCGGTATTCGGTCCCCGGAACTGTAAAACTGATTTTTTTGTAACATTTTTCACATATCTGGGCTATAATACCTTGACAATTAAAAAAATTTTGGGAAGTAATGCTTTTGACGATGACGGGATCTCCCGCAAGCGCGGGTGTCCCTAATAATATATACGATTTCCACAGGCAGGCACTTTGGAAGAAAACAGCGGTTTCAAGATCCTCACAATAGACGACGAAGCATATATCCGTCAGAGTATCCGAACCTATCTTGAAGATTATGAGTATATTGTCTTTGAGGCGGAAAACGGCAGACACGGTATAGAGGTGTTTAACCGAGAGTCTCCGGATCTGGTGCTTTTAGATCTGAGAATGCCTGAAATGGACGGTCTCCAGGTCCTTGAGGTCCTGGGGGAGCAGGCCCCGGAAATTCCGCTTGTGGTGGCGTCCGGAACCGGTAACATGACCTCGGTGGTGGAGGCATTGAGACTGGGGGCCTGGGATTATATCTTCAAGCCAATTGAAGATATGAACGTGATGATGCACTCCATTGAAAAATGTCTCAAAGAGAGCCGGCTGAAAAAAGAGAATAAAGCCTACCAGGAGCGGCTTGAAGAGTTGGTCAGGGAGCGCACCCGGGAGCTGGAGGAAAGCGAACAGCGGTACAAAGCCGTGTTTGAATATACGGGAACAGCGGCAATTATCATTGAACCCGATGATACCATTTCCATGGTAAATTCAAAGTTTGCCGAATTGGTTGGCATGGACAGGGGGGGCATTGAAGGCATAATGAAATGGCACGCCTTTGTCTCCTCCCAGGACATTGATATCATGGCCAACCATCTGAAAACCAGGAAAGAAAGCCCCTTTCATAAAGATGATTACCTCCAGTACGAAGTGGAGCTTGTCAACGGATCCGGCAGGCCCAGGTATGTTTATGTCAGCCTGGGGCAGATTCCGGGTACGGACCGGCAGGTGGCCTCGCTTCTGGATGTCACTGAGAAAAAACGGGCTGAAAAAAGATGGCAGAACCTTGAAAAACAACTGCGAAAATCCCAGAAAATGGAGGCCATAGGCACCCTGGCCGGCGGCATTGCCCATGACCTGAATAATATTTTAAGTCCGGTTCTGGGGTATGCGGACATGATCATGCGGACCTCCGAACCGGAAAGCCGTGTGTTTCAGCGCAGCGAGAAGATTCAGAAAGCCGCCCTGAGGGCAGCGGACCTGGTAAGTCAGGTCCTTGCCTTTAACCGGGGGGGCGCAGAGGAAAAACGGCGGATAAAACTCCATCCCGTGGCCAGGGAAGTGGTCAAACTGCTGAGGGGATCAATACCGTCTACCATTCGGATAAGGGACAATGTCGACAGAAATTGCGATCCGGTACTTGCTGATCCCACACAGATCCATCAGGTCGTAATGAATCTGTGCACCAACGCATACCACGCCATGGAAGAGAACGGCGGAGAGTTGTCCGTGGGGCTGAGGCAGACCGACCTTTCCCCGGCTGATATAGTGGCTTACCCCAACCTGACCCAGGGCCCGGGGACCTATCTTGTTCTTGAGGTCTGTGATACCGGCTGCGGTATGACGGAAGATATAATGGAGCGGATATTTGATCCCTATTTTACCACCAAGGAAGAGGGTAAGGGAACAGGGCTGGGGCTGGCCACGGCCTATAGTATTATTCAGGCCTGTAACGGGGATATCCGGGTCAAAAGTAATCCGGGGAAGGGCACCTGTTTTTCCATCTATATTCCGGCTGTGAAACCTGCAGAGGATGCTGAGGTCTCCACGGGTATTCCCGGGAAGGAGCTTGCGGGAACAGGGGAGCGTCTTCTGGTGGTGGATGATGATCGTGATATTGCAGCCATGTGCAAAGAGGGATTTGAGTATCTGGGCTACAGGGTGAATGCCTTTTCCTCAAGTACGGAAGCCCTGGCATTTTTCAAGGCGCATTATCCGGATGTTGATCTGGTTGTAACGGATCAGACCATGCCGGAAATAACGGGAATTGAGCTGGCCAGGGAGATGTTGGCAGTAAAAGCGGAGCTGCCTGTGATCCTCTGCTCCGGATACGCCGCATCCATCAACCAAAAGGCCGTGGCAGAGGCCGGCATCAGGCGGTTTGTCATGAAACCGGTTACCGTGGATGCCCTGTCAAGGGAGATACAACAGCTGCTCAATCCCCAAACGGTTTAACCGAGCCGGTCATCTGGGCCGGATCAACAAGATAAGGATGAATTATGTCCGCTGAGACAAAGTTATTTATCGTTCTTGATGATGAGCAGAGTATCCGGCAGAGTATTGCCTCTTTCCTTGAAGATGAAGGGCATACAGTGCTCCGGGCAGAGAGCAGTGAGGCTGCCATCGAACTGGTTAAAGAGCAGCCGGTGGATGCCGCAGTGGTTGATATCCGTCTTCCGGGAAAAGACGGGAATTATTTTATGCTGGAAGCCACTAAACTGAGATCCGGAATTAAGTTTGTGGTGCATACCGGTTCGGCTGATTACTCTCCGCCGGAAGAGGTCCGGGCCCTCGGCATTACCCGTGAGAAGGTACTGATTAAACCCGTAAGAGATTTAAATATGATTCTTGAGGCCCTTAAACACTGATTCACCTGCAGTTAAGGACAACGGATAAATGAGTGAGAATACTGAAAAGAAAATACTTGTAATTGATGATGAGGTTTATATCCGGGATTCTGTTATCGGCTTTCTTGAGGACTTTGGATTTGAGGTCATTGAGGCTGAAAACGGAGAGGTGGGTCTGGAGCAGTTTCAAGAGGAGAAACCTGATCTTATTCTCTGCGATTTGCGTATGCCTGTTATGGACGGGCTGGAAGTTCTGGCCCAGGTCAGGGAACAGGATGAAAATATCCCGATCATCATCGTGTCCGGCGCCGGGAATATTGCCGATACGGTTGAAGCGCTGCGGCTTGGCGCCTGGGACTATATCATCAAACCCATTCAGGATATGAACGTCCTCTTTCACGCCGTGAACAAGGCCTTTGAGAGAAAGGATTTTATTGCGGAAAAGGCCCGGTACCAGAAAGATCTTGAGATTGCCAATAAAGAACTGAAGATTTCTCTGGATACCCTTGAGCAGGCCAGGGACCAGCTGGTCCAGTCCGAAAAAATGGCAGCCTTGGGCGAGCTGGTGGCAGGGGTGGCCCATGAGATCAATACCCCGGTGGGCGTCGGGGTGACAGCGGCTTCATTCCTGGATGCGAAAACCAAAGAGTTTTCCGGCCTGTACGAATCCGGTGAACTGAAGAGAAGTGAACTGGAGAACTATCTGAAAACCGTCCAGGAAGTGTCCAACTCCATTCTGATCAATATGGCACGGGCAGCAGAGCTGATTTCAAGTTTTAAACAGGTGGCCGTGGACCAGTCCAGCGAGAAGCGCAGGCGCTTCAATCTTAAGGAGTATATTGACGAGATCCTTCTGAGCCTGAGACCCCGGTATAAAAAGACCAGCCACACCATCAACGTGACCTGTGCCCCTGATATCGAGATTACCTCTTACCCGGGTGCCTTTTCACAGATTTTAAACAACCTGATCATGAATTCCCTGATCCACGGATTCAAGGAAATAGACAACGGGGAGATTGAAATCGACATTTCCCGTGGTGAGGGTGACAAGGTCAGTTTTGTCTACAGGGACAACGGGACCGGAATGGATGAGACCCAGAAGGAAAAGGCCTTTGATCCCTTTTTCACCACCATGCGCGGCAAGGGGGGAACCGGACTTGGCATGTCGATTGTGTTCAACCTGGTGACCCAGACCCTGAAGGGAAAGGTCGTCCTTGACAGTGAACCCGGAAAAGGGGTGGCATTTACCATGACACTGCCGGAACTGTCGGAAGATATATAGATAGATGCAGATACTGAACCCCTCCCGGTGGTACCTCCACCCTGTTTTTATCTTTGCCTGCTCTATTTTTGCCCTGGCGACCTTTCTGGTACTCACCGTGGGCTTGTACATGGAAATAAGGTCAGCCCTTGAAATTATCATTTTAAAGTTCAACATTGATCCCCATACCATTTTTCCGTCCCAGACCGGAATGACCATTCTGGTCTTAAGCCTGCTCATCGTTGTTGTGATGGCCGGTATTTTCCTGGCGTTTATCTATTACCAGAAAACCGTGAACCTGTTCAGGCTCCAGCATAATTTTATCTACAACTTTACCCATGAGCTGAAGACGCCGGTAACCTCTCTGAGAATCTATCTCGAAACCTTTGTCCGCCACCCCCTGGAACCAGGGGATGTGAAAAAGTACAGTGAGAACATGCTCAAGGACGTCAACCGGCTTACCGAGAATATTGACAGGATTCTGAACCTAGCCAGAATCGAGAGTCAGAATTTCGGTTCAAAGGTGACCCGGGGCAGCCTGGTGGCGCTGGTGGAAGCCTTTTGTGAGAAAAACGCCTCTATGTTCAGGAACCTGGATATCCGGATCGAAAACCCGACAGGCGGCCGTTTTGAGCATCCGGTTAACCTGTTTTTATTTGAAATCCTGCTGATGAATATTGTGTCCAATGCCATCAAGTACAACAACAGTCCCCAGCCTGTCCTGTCCATTGTGTTCAAAAGTTATCTCCAGAAGGTCACCATCGAGTTCATTGACAACGGTATCGGCGTGGATAAACCGGAGGCCAAGAAGATATTTCGCAAGTTTTACCAGGCAGCCGGAAGGGACGACAGCAGTATCAACGGATCGGGACTTGGCCTTTACCTGGTATCCAGTATTGCCATGATCCACGGCTGGCGGGCCTCCGTATCCAGTGACGGCAAAGGCCGCGGAGCAAAATTCACCATTACCATCCCACGGGCAAGCATTGCCAGTGTGCGGGAGAAAAAATTATGGAAGCGGTTGAAAAAAAACGTATTCTAGTCATTGAGGACGAAGAACATATTGCAGACGGCATTCGCCTGAATCTCACCATCCAGGGGTATGAGGTGGCCATAGCCCCGGACGGCATTGAAGGCCTGGAAAAGTGGCGGAGCTGGAATCCGGATCTCATTATTCTGGATATCATGCTGCCGATGATCGACGGGTTTTCCATTTTAAAAACCATCCGCCAGGAAGATGAAAAAATTCCGGTGTTGATCCTGTCCGCACGGGGGGATACAAAAGATAAGGTCAAGGGGCTCCGGTACGGAGTGGATGACTACCTGGCCAAGCCCTTTGATCTGGACGAGTTCCTGCTGCGGGTGGCCAGGCTGATCAAAAAAAAAGAATGGTATGAGCCTCCTGATTCGGCAGGAAAAGGCAGCCATACCCTGTTTGACGGGGAGACCTATTCTTTTGGGGAAAATCATATTGATTTCGTAACCTTCAAGGCCACCTGTGCGGCCGGCGAGATTATCCTGACCGAACAGGAGGTTACCCTGCTCAGGATTTTTATTGCCAACAGGGGACGCCCCCTGTCCAGGGAGATGCTGCTGAATGCCGGCTGGGGATATTCACGGGACACCTCCACCCGGACTGTGGATAATTTTATCGTGAGGTTCAGAAAGTACTTTGAACCCAAGCCTAAAAAGCCCATCTATTTTAAAAGCCGCAGATCTGTAGGGTATATTTTTGACTATGATTAGCCCGGGTTAAAGCGGGCCTGTTGTTTCAGGGGCCCGGTGAGAAACCAGGGTCAGAGACCATACTCAACACATAGGCATGGTCCAGTTCCCGGGACCAGCAGGTCAGATTCCGGGTGCGGCCCCTGTGAAGCACCTTATCTTTTATGATCTCCACATGGTGAAGGCTTTCGTTGAATCCCAGGCGAATGTACTTTAAATAGGCCTCTTTCAGGGTCCAGTGACGGAAGATGTCAGGGGGGCTGCCGCCCATCTCCTTTATTTCCGTTTCAGTGAATGCCGTTGCCATAAAGCTTTTGTCCGGCGGATTCCCGATTTTTTCAATATCGATTCCCATGGTTATCCCCGGGACCAGGGTTACGGCTGCTGCCGTGTATAGGCCGCTGTGGGAAAGGGAAATACAATGATCCGGATTCGATGTCAGAAAGGGTGCTCCCTGTTCCCGGTATTC
>JAKSAX010000305.1 GCA_022361395.1 Desulfobacterales bacterium
AACACAACAGAATAGAGAATTAAAATCAGATACTTATGCAGAACCAACCATCAGAGAGGCATGTGTCATAATGAACCGGACAAACATCAAACCGTGTCATTATGACCCGATTTCACTGATTAGGCAATATCACTGAGGAGATTCAGGAAAAAAAGAACCGTTAAACAAGGTTTTCAGATCCGGTGTGTCACATTGACCCGGGCGGGTCGTTTTGATACACCCCAATCACAGCAGAGCTTAAATTTCAGTATCAGCAGCGTTAGCAGCACTAGCGTAGGATTTCAACTTACGAAGCAGGGTTTTCCTGCCAATGCCCAGGATTTTAGCCGCCCGGGTCCTGTTGTCACCGGTCTTTGCCAGCACCGCCAGGATATGCTCCTTTTCCACCTGGTCAAGCCGCCACAGGGACCGGTCTTCGCCAAGGTTATCAGCGGACTGGGAGATATCCGGCTGGGATGTCCCGCCCAGGGATTTCAGGGTAAGCGTATCTGTCTTCTCCCTGAGAACGGCAGATGCAATTATGTTTTTCAGCTCCCTGATATTACCCGGATAGTCCTGGGCCATCAGGTAATCTGAAAAATCAGGGGAAATTTTTGTGATCTGCTTCATTGTCTCTTTGGTGTACTGGGTCAGAAAGAGATGGGCAAGGGGCAGAATATCCCCCCGTCTCTCCCTCAGCGGCGGGATATCAATATGAAACATATTCAGCCGGTGAAACAGGTCTTCACGAAAGCGCTTCTGTTTTATTTCCTCGAATATGTCCCTGTTGGTGGCCACAAGAATACGCACATCCACATCCCGGCTCCGGGTGCTGCCCACCCGGTAATACTCTTTTTCCTGGATCACCCTCAGCAATCCGGCCTGGAGGGTTATATCAAGGTCTGTGATCTCATCCAGGAACAATGTCCCGCCCCCGGCTGATTCGAAAAACCCCTGTCTTTCCTTTGCAGCGCCGGTATAGGCGCCCTTTGTATGCCCGAACAACTCATCTGTAAACAGGGTCTCACTCACCGCCCCCATGTTGAGGGCCACAAACGGCCCTTCGGACCTGTTGCTCAACTCATGAATTTTTCTGGCGAGCATCTCTTTACCGGTACCGGATTCTCCGGTGATCACCACAGAGTACTCCGTGGGGGCAACCATCTCAACCTGGCGAAGCACCCGGATGATGGCATGGTCCGTGGCCACCATATCTGAAAAGGCAGACGGATCCGTCAGATCCCCCCGGGTATTTTTTCGCTCATACAGGGAGAGCCCCTGACGGAGGCAGTACCGCTCCAGGGCCCGCTGGATCAGAATAACAAGTTTCTCATACTGTACCGGCTTGGTCAGGTAATCATAGGCCCCGTCTTTCATGGCGGACACGGCAGTTGCAATATCGTCGCTGGCCGTTACCATGACGCACTCGGTATCATAGAACTCCGATTTGATCCGGGTCAGCAGATCCATTCCTGACAGATGGGGCATGAGCAGGTCAAGTAAAACAAATTTAAACCGGTATTCCCGCAGCAGCGCCATGACCTCACGGCTGTCCGACACAAGCGCCGGCTCAGGCATGCCGGCCGACACCAGGACCTCTTTGATGGTTAAAAGGAAGCCTGTATCGTCATCAACGATTAATATCGGGGTTTTTCGTTCGGGTATGGATTTCATTTTTTATCTCGATTATGGGAGTGGCTTTTATCCAGGGATTCTATCACGTTTTTAAAGACCCTTAAAGTCTCTTGTCCGGTCTTGCGGACGGCCTTTAAATCTGGTTCGGTACCTTTTGCCATGGTCTCCAGCTTTGCGGCAACGGCAGATGCGGATTCGGAGTAGACCCTTCCGCCCGCCCCCTTGAGGGTGTGGGCCGCCAGTCCGATGGCTTTAAAGTCACCGGTTGCCAGGGCTGAATCCAGTGCTGCCGCCAGGCCCGGGGTTTCTGAGGCAAATATCCCGAACACCTTCTCAAGCAGATGCTCATTACCTCCCAGGGAGGCCAGGGCCTTTTCCCTGTCCACCAGGGGGAGATCCGGCTCCGGTCCCGGCTGATACCGGATGATAATATCAATGAGATCCTGCCTTTCTATGGGTTTGGGGATAAATTCATCCATGCCCACGGCTTTGGTTTTTGAACGGAATTCATCCAATACGTGGGCGGTCATGGCAACAATGGGGACTGACCTGTTTTTCTCTCCGGCAAGCCCCTGCCTGATGTGGCGGCCGGCAGTCAGGCCGTCCATATGGGGCATTTCAATATCCATGAACACCAGGTCGATATCATGTTTTTTAAGAATGGCCAGGGCCTGCTCTCCATCCCCGGCATGGATTATTTTACAGCCAAAGGCGTCAAGCATTTCCCTGAATACCGCCTGGTTCACTGGATCGTCTTCTGCCAGAAGCAGGGTCAGGTCCTGTGTAATGACAGGATCTTTTTCAGATCCGGCCCCCTGGTTTTCCATTTCACCGGCCAGGGAGATAAACGGCAGTTTAAGGGTAAAGCAGCTTCCCCTGCCCGGCTCACTGTCCACCTCAATGGCACCGCCCATGAGCTGGGCCATTTCCCTGCAGATGGAGAGTCCGAGTCCGGTACCGCCATATTCCCTGGTGATGGATCCCTGGGCCTGGGTAAACCGTTGAAAGATCTTCTCTGTGTGATCCCCGGCAATGCCTATCCCTGTGTCTTCCACCTCAAAGCAGAGCATGATGGCATCAGCGGCTTTTCTGTTTTTCCGCAGTCCGGTTCCGTCTAAGTCCGGGCCATGGGGTTCGATCTTGCCGGTCCTGAAACAGATCTGCCCCTCTAAAGTGAACTTCACTGCATTTGACAGGAGATTGGTGAGAATCTGCCCGAGACGGACAGGATCGGATTTCACCAGTACCGGAATCGCCCTTTCCACCTGAAAATCAAACCCGAGCCCCTTTTTCTCTGCCTCAAACCGCCAGGTGTACTCCAGGTTATCCAGAAACCGGTCCAGGCGGAACTTTCTCTGCCTGATCTTCATCTTTCCGGCTTCAATGGTTGAAAAATCCAGGATGTCGCTGATCACGGCCTTAAGGTGCCCGGCCGCAGAAAAGACAGCTGTGAGATTCTTGTTCTGGCGCTCTGTCAGATCGGTATTCAGGGTCATCTCGGTCATACCCAGAATTGCATTTAA
This sequence comes from Desulfobacterales bacterium, assembly GCA_022361395.1. GTDB lineage: Bacteria > Desulfobacterota > Desulfobacteria > Desulfobacterales > Desulfobacteraceae > Desulfobacter. The sequence continues at coordinate 3,138 of JAKSAX010000305.1, forward strand.
GGGGGTCCTGACCTCATGACTGAGACCGGCCAGAAAATCGGTTTTACTCTGGTTTGCGGTTTCAGCGGATTCCTTGGCCTGTTCGATCTCTTTTCTTGCCTTCAGCGGTTCAGTGATGTCCCGGCTGTTTATGACAATGGCCCTGATCGCCTTGTTGTGAAGCAGGTTCATGCAATGGGATTCGAAAAACAGGTCCTGTCCGTGAAAATGCCGCATCCGGTAAACATGGGTGGTGGTTCCCCCGGACTGGATCAACCCCTCAAGCATATTTCTGAATTCCCGGACATCATCAGGATGAATCATCCGGAAGACGCTCCGGTTTTTGATTTTTTTCATGGGGTAGCCCAGCACCGTTGAATGGGAGGGGCTGGCATATACCAGCCTGCCCTCCCTTGTAAAGGCCTGGATAATATCGGTTCCGTGCTCAGTAAGACATCTGAACCGCTCTTCACGCCGCCGGATCATCCGGTTCCAGAACAGGACCAGAATAAAGACCAGAAGCACCCCAAAAGAGATCCTGAGTGCCATTTTTCTTACAAAGGCCATCTCGGCGCTCTGCTCAAACCTGACGGTAAACCACTTCTGCCGCACCTGGTCCAGTTCGTCCTGGGTAAGGGATTCAATGCCTTTATTCAGGATACTGACCAGTTCAGGCCAGTCCTTTCGCACGGCAAACACAAGCCCCCCGTTGTCTATGGCCGTGGCAGCCGCCACTTTAAGGGTGTTGTATTTATGGACCTGGATCTGGTATCCGGCCAGGGCCAGGTTTCCGAGATATCCGTCTGCCTTTCCTGCTAGCACGGCCTTCAACCCGTCATGGGTGGAGTCCACCCCCATCAAACGGATGCCGGGCCAGTCCTGCTTCAGCCGGCCAAAGGATTCATAATTCTTATTGCAGGCCAGGGTTTTATCCGCCATATCCATCAACCCGGTAATCAGGGGGGCCTGGGTCCGGGTGATGATAACCCAGGGAAAACTCAGATAAGGGCGGGTGTAAGCCATGTTGGCCCGGTGGCGCTCAAAGGAGAGTGCAGAGGGGATCACGTCAACCTCAGGCAAATCCGGATCAGGCACGAATTCAACGGAAATTCCCAGGCGCGACTGCAGTTTTCCGACAATGTCCGATACCATCCCCAGGTAGGCCTGGGTCGTTCCCAGAAATTCAAAGGGCGGCCATGCCGGATTTATGCCCAGCTTAACAGGTGTCCCTGCCAGTTTCAGCTCTGTAAGCCATTTTTCCTCATCATCGGACAGCTGAATGGACTTGTTCCCCGGGGAGTACACCCTTAACCCGGGTTCGGAGATCCATCTTGCTTCGATGCGAGCCTTTTCCACCTGGGACATCCGGTTAAATCCGGCCTCAATGGTCTGCACCAGGTCGGGGTTATAGTTTCTCACCCCCGCCCTTGCCGTCATTTGAAACAGGGGACTGCCGCTCCTGGAAAAACTGCCCGGCACCCCCATCTGCCCCGGCAGCACCGCCATTTCCTGGGGAGTGGCAAGAAAGCCGTCAATGCTCCCCCGGCCTGCGGCCAGTATCATCTGTTCCGTGGTCCCGTACCCCACCACCCTGGGGCCGTAAATCTTGTTATTCAGCCACTCCTGGGCCCTTGAGTTGTTCAGCGCCCCTATGGTCAGGCGGACAAAATCGGTATCCGGGTCAAAATCAAATATTTCACGCCCTTCCCTGCCCCTGGGCTGGTACAGGAACCAGTCCAGCCTGTAATGCGGTGCGGAAAACCCGGTCCACCCGTGGGTGGTTTTCCTTGACGGGAAGGTGGATAAGATATCGATAACCCCGTCTTTTAATGCGTTAACCGCCTCCTGGCGTTCAAAAAGCTGAATAACGGCATCCTGGCCGGTTTTCCTGGCCCATGCCTGCCAATAGTCCACCAGGAGCCCGGAAGGCTCGCCGTTGGCAGACCGCATACTGAAGGGCGGAAAGGACTGGTCCACCCCAATGATCACCTTGTTGCGGGACAACTCAAGCGCCTTTCCCATCCACTGACGCTCAATGGCCGCCCTCTCTTCCCGGGTAATGGCGGCAAGGCCCTTATTGATCACCCGGGTCAGGGCGGTGTTTCCCTCCCGCACCGCTGCAAAAAACGGTTTGCGGTACAGGGGTTTTGAGGGATGGTACCGGTAGCGGGAGATGAGCTGCTTTTTTGTCAGAAAGTAGAGGGCCGTGGGTGTATCACAGATAAAGACCTTGACTTCCCCTCTTTCCACCCCTTTAAACAGGGCCTGGTGACTCTCATAGATTTTCAGTGCAGCCCCCGGCATCTCCCTGCGGACGAACTCCACGGCATAATCCTGGTCCAGCACACCGATCTCAAACCCTTTAAGGTCCTGAAGCCCTTTGAGCCCGTAGATGGAGTCATGGAAGAAAAAGTGGGTCTGGCAATCCCGGAGTTCATCTGCATAATCCAGAAAGGTATCCCGCTGGACGGAAAAAAAACAGCCGGCATGGATGTCGGCCTGACCGTTTTTAACCATGGAAAGGCTCCGGGCCCAGGGCACCGGAATGAACGCTATGGGTATACCGGTCTTTTCAGACCAGAGTTTCCACAGGTCTACAAACATACCGACGGCCTCTCCTTTTTCATCGGCAAAATGAAAGGGGGTATTGTCGATACTGGCTGCTATGCGAAGGGTTCCGGGGGCATCAGCCCCTGAAATACCGGACCCGGAAACATCAGACTGGGAGGCATAAGACACCGCCGGTGTCCATGCTCCCATTCCGATTACCAGAACAAAGAAAAAATATATGGTTTTCCTATTCATGGCCTGTTTTACCCGGTACTCACCCCTCTATATTATTATAGACTAACCGTGAAGGGGAGTGCCCGATGCTTTGGAAGCCACCTCCCCCATAATCTCAGCCAGGGTGGGATGGGCATGGATGGTGTGGGCCACTTCCTCTGCGGTTAATCCTTTTTCAATGGCCAGGGTGGCTTCTGCAACCAGGTCTGTGGCATGGGGGCCTGTGAGGTGAACCCCGAGCACCTTTTTGGAGCCTGCATCTATAACCATTTTTGCCTCTCCGGCAATTTCGCCTATGGCCTGGGCTTTGCCCAGGACCCTGAAATTCACCGTGGCGGTTTCCACCTCATAGCCTTTTTCCTTTGCCCCTGCCTCGCTCAGGCCGACAGTACCGACTTCCGGCATGGTGAAAATAGCGCCGGGCACCACTTCATACCCCATGACGGCTTTATTTTCCCCCTCAGCCTTCATGGCGTTTTCCGCAGCCACAAGCCCTTCGTGGGATGCCACATGGGCCAGCATGACTTTGGCAGGCCCCAGAATATCACCTATGGCATATACATTGTCAACCGGGGTTTCCATGTATTCGTTGGCCGGCACCCAGCCCCTGTCCGTTTCCAGCCCGATATTCTCAAGGCCGAGGTCTGAAGACAGGGGGGTTCTGCCGATGCAGACGGCCATGATTTCGGATTCAAGGGCATCTGTTTTCAGTTTTTTAGGCTTGGGATTGTCTGTAAACGGGCTTGGCGCCAGGGAAATTTTAACGCCATCGTCCGTGTTTTCAGCCTGGGTGACCACTGTGTCGCAAAAGACCTTGATCTTCTTCTTTTTCATCTCGCGCAGCAGCAGTTTTGAACAGGAGGCGTCAACGGATGGCAGCGGCAGAAGCCTGGACATGGCCTCCACAACCGTGACCCTGCACCCCAGGGCGGAGAAGATAAAGGCAAATTCGCACCCGATGACACCGCCGCCCACAATGGTCATGGATTCGGGTATCCGGTCAAGGGAGAGGATGTCGTTGGAAGAGACCACCTTTTCATGGTCAAAGGGGAAATCGGGAACATTCATGGGTTTGGTGCCGGTGGCAATGATGAGCTTGTCATAGCCTACCAGGGTCTCGCCTTCACTCCCGGTGACAGCCACCTGGGTATTGGATTTTATCACGCCTTTGCCGAAAACCACGGAGATCCCGTTGGCCTCCATAAGCCCTGCAATTCCCTTTCTCTGATCGGATAGGATCTTGTCTTTTCTGGCCATAAGCACTTCCATGTCCGGGCTGACTGCCCCGTCAATCCGGATCCCCATGGTGTCGGCTTTCATACACTTTAATAGAAGGTCAGCTGAATTTTTCATGATTTTTGAGGGGATACATCCCCAGTTCAAACAGGTGCCGCCTAAATTTTCCTGCTCTATCAGCGTTACGTCGGCACCCAGTGCCGCACCTTTTAACGCAGCAATATATCCTCCGGGGCCGCCGCCGATGATCACCAGTTTCACCAGTTTTTCTGTCATTTTCGCCTCCTGTCTGTATTAAGATTGTTTATAGGAATAACCGATTAAATCTTGCAATCTGAAAAAGTGATTAATTACATTATTAAAAAAGCATTATATACTATTTTCATTAATTTTTCCAAAAAAAATTTAAATATTCCATAGTTTTTTAAAAATTTATTTGACATTATCACTATCATACGGTATTTATCAATATAATTTAATTAAATTTCATATTTCCAAAATTTTTTAGCTAAAAAAAGAGGCAGAATGAAGATCGATCAAACAAACATTGACATAATCAGGGAATTAAAAGAGGGAAAAAAATCCTTTAAAAAAATCGCTGATAAACTTGCCATCACTGAGAATACAGTGAGGTCCAGGGTCAACAAGCTTCAGGAGGAAGGCGTTCTTGAAATCTGCGGGCTGGTTGACCCTGCCATGCTGCCGGGTCACAGGACAGTGATCATCGGTATAAAACTCACTGAGATGAACCTGGTCCAAAAAGGCGAGGAAATCAGCAAACTTAAAGGGGTGATTTCAGTATCGGTGGTCACGGGACGCTATGATCTGCTTGTCCTGGTGCTCTTCAAAAAGGGCTTTGGCCTGCTTGAATTCTACACCGAAGAAATTTCCCAGGTTGTCGGAGTCAGCGCTGTTGAAACCTTTGTGGTCTACAAATCCTATAACCTGAAAGTTCCCTACATATTTTAACGCTATAACCAGTTAAAAAGGGGGGCTGTCATGAACGATAGTCTTAAGAAAACGCCATTAAACCAATGGCACAGGAATGCAGGCGCCAACATGGCCGATTTCGGCGGATTTGACATGCCGTTGTGGTATGATACAGGCGTAAAAAACGAACACCTGGCCGTACTTAAATCCGCTGGACTATTTGACACCAGCCATATGGCCTGCATCACAGTCCAGGGAAAAGAGGCCTTTGACCTGATCAACTTTTGCTTTACCCGTGACATTGACAGCCTGGCACCGGGCCGCTGCGTCTATGGTGCATTCCTTGATACCAAGGGGCATTGCATTGATGATGCCATTGTGTACAGATTTTCAGACCACCGTTTCATGATCTGCGTGAATGCCGGCATGGGAGGCACCATTGCCGCCCACCTTGAAGCCAATAAGGCAGGTAAAGCGGCTGATATCATAGATCTTTCCGGTAAACTGGCCAAGGTGGATATCCAGGGTAAAAATGCCGCCCGCATTTTATCGGGCCTTCTCAAAGACCCGGAGGCAACCTTTGTGCCCATGCCCTACTTCTCATTTAAAGGGGATGTGGATCCTGACCGGGAGAACCAGGTTTACCTTGCCGACGGCACCCCCATTCTTTTATCCCGCTCCGGATACACCGGAGAGTTCGGGTTTGAAATCTTCATTTCCCCCGGCGCCGTGGTCAGCCTGTGGACGGATCTTCTGGAAGCCGGCAAAGAACTCGGCATCACCGCCTGCGGATTAGGGTCAAGGGACTCCCTGCGTGTCGGTTCCTGCCTCCCCCTCTCCCACCAGGATATCGGACACTTTCCCTTTGTCAACCATCCCTGGGAGTTTGCCCTGCCCTATACAGAGGACAAAAAAGGATTTACCAAGGATTTTCTCGGTGCTAAGGCATTGGCGGAAGCCAAAGACGCCGGTTACACCTACGCCTTTGTGGGAGACTCCCTGAGAAAGGTCAACGCCGGAGAAAACACCGAAGTTATAGATGAAAACGGAAACGTTATCGGCAAGGTTTTAACCTGTGCCACGGATATGGGTGTCTGCTGGCACGGGGATAAGATAGTCAGCATCAACACCCCGGGAATCCCTTCAGATCTGAAGATCAAAGGGCTTGGCTGCGGATTTGTCATGGTAAATACCCCCCTTGAAACCGGCACCCGCCTCAAGCTCAGGGAGGGCAAAAGAGCCATTCCGGTCCGCACTATTAATGATATCAGGCCGGACAGGACCGCCCGACTCGCCATAAAAAACTTTATTTAACCGATTGTGATCAACCCATAAGCCCAACTACAGACACACGTTGTTTAACCTTTTTTTTATTAGCTACTTTTTATTAACCAGGTAAAGGAGGTAAGTATGAAAGCATTGGATGAACTTAATTTCCCCGAAGACGTAAAATACACCAAGGATCACGAGTGGGCAAAACTCGACGGCGACACCGTCACCATCGGCCTGTCTGACTACGCCCAGGATCAGCTTGGGGAAATCGTTTTTGTGGAACTGCCCGAAGAAGGGGATTCCTTTTCCGAAGGGGATGAGTTCGGTAGTGTTGAATCTGTAAAAGCCGTCTCTGAGATTTACCTTCCCATCGGCGGGGAAATCACTGAAATCAACGAAGATCTTGAAGATGCGCCCGAACTTGTCAACAACGACTGCTATGCCGGCGGCTGGCTCGTCAAAGTCAAACCTGATGACCTTGGCGAACTTGACAACCTCATGGACAAGGCAGCATACCTTGAAATGCTGAAAGGATAGAAAGCCATGCGCTACCTACCCCATACCCAGGAAGACATCGACCAGATGCTGGCCGTGAGCGGCCATGCCTCCCTGGACGACCTGTTTGAGACCATACCGGACGAACTGAAGACCAAAGAGGGCCTGAACATTCCGGAGGCCATGAGCGAGTGGGACCTTAACGCCCATATGGAAGAAATGGCATCTGCCAACATTGCCTGTAAAAACTATACCTGTTTTATCGGTGCGGGCTCCTATGACCATTATATTCCCTCCATCGTCCCCTACCTGGTATCCCGTTCCGAGTTCATGACCGCTTATACGCCTTACCAGCCGGAAGTCAGCCAGGGAACCCTGCAGGCCATTTATGAATTCCAGACCATGATCACCGAGCTTCTGGGCATGGACATTTCCACAGCCTCCCATTATGACTGCGGAACCGCCCTTGCCGAGTGTGCCCTGATCGCCCTGAGAAAAAACAGAAAAGCCGATAAAATTGCGGTTTCCTCCCTGGTCCACCCGGCCCACAGGGATATTATCAATACCTATGTGGTTCCGGCGGGCTTTGAAATGGTTGAAATCCCTGCCACAGACCAGGGACTCACCGACCTCGCAGCCTTTGAAGCCATGGAAGGGGTTGCCGGTGTTGCTGTCCAGTCCCCCAACTTCTTCGGAAACATTGAAGATCTCGGTGCATTCAGAAAAGCTGCCGATGCCAAAAAGATTCTCCTTATCGCCTCCTTTACAGAAGCCATGGCCTACGGGCTGCTTAAAAACCCGGGCAGCTTTGGAGCGGACCTGGTTGCCGGCGAAGGACAGAGCCTGGGTATTGCCAAGACATTCGGCGGCCCCGGCCTGGGACTGCTTGCCGGAACCAAAAAGATGATGAGAAACCTTCCCGGACGACTCATCGGCAAGACAAAAGACGCTAACGGCGAGGACGGCTACGTACTGACCCTGGCCACCCGCGAGCAGCACATCAGAAGGGATAAGGCCTCATCGAACATCTGCTCCAACAACGGCCTCAACGCCACAACAGCCTCTATTTATCTTGCCACCATCGGCAAGATCGGTATCAGGGAAATTGCCCAGCAGAATCATGACAAGGCGGTTTACCTGAAAAACGCCCTTGTTGATGCAGGGTTTGAACCTGCGTTTGACGGCCCCTTCTTCAATGAATTTGTTCTCAAGGCACCTGAAGGTTTTGCAGAAAAACGGGCAGCCCTGATAAAAGAAAATTGTATGTTTGCAGGGTTTCCCTTGGCATCACTCTATCCTGAAATGAAAGACCATTATCTTTTCTGCGCCACAGAAACCGTGTCCAAAGAGGCCATGGATCTTCTGGCAAAGGAGGTGCAATCATGAAACAGCCAGGCACCAGCGGCCTTATATTCAACGAACCCCAGCTCTGGGAAAAAAGCCGTGAGGGCAGATGCGCCATCTCACTGCCCAGGGCAGAGGTGGAAAGAGCAGAGTTCGACCCGTCACTGACCGGCGACGCCCCTGACCTGCCCCAGCTCTCGGAGCTGGATGTGGTCCGCCATTTCACCCGTCTGTCCCAGTGGAACTTCGGCGTGGACTCCGGTATGTACCCTCTCGGATCCTGCACCATGAAGTACAACCCCAAAACCAATGAGGTTCAGGCGGCCCGCCAGGGATTTGCAGGCGCCCATCCCCTGACAGGAGACGAATTCTCCCAGGGGGCGCTGCGCCTCATGTACGAACTGGAGCAGCTCCTCGGTGAAATCACCGGATTTCCTGCAGTGACCCTCCAGCCTGCTGCCGGCGCCCACGGGGAACTTGCCGGAATGCTTATGATCCATGCCTATCATGCAAAACAGGGCAGACAGAGATCAAAGATCCTGATTCCGGATACGGCCCACGGCACCAACCCGGCCTCCGCAAGCCTCTGCGGCTATGAGTCCATAAATATCAAGTCCGGACCCGACGGCATCCTTGAACCGGAAGCGGTCGCTGCGGTCATGGATGAAGATACCGCCGGTATCATGATCACCAACCCCAATACCCTCGGGCTCTTTGAAAACAACATCAAAGAGGTCTGCGAGATCGTTCATGCCAAAGGCGGTCTTGTCTACGGCGACGGCGCAAACATGAACGCCATCATGGGGGTTGTAAAACCCGGTGACCTCGGCATTGATGTACTTCACCTCAACCTGCACAAAACCTTTTCCACCCCCCACGGCGGCGGCGGCCCCGGCTCCGGCCCTGTCGGGGTTGTGGACAAGCTGATTCCCTTCCTGCCTGTTCCCAGGGTGGAACGGGATCTGGACACCTATAAGTTTGTCACGGACTGTCCTGACACCATCGGCCGGATGCACACCTTTTACGGCCACTTCGGCGTATTGGTAAAGGCCTATGCCTACATCCTCTCCATGGGCGGTGAAGGACTCACCAATGCCTCAAAATATGCGGTTCTCAATGCAAACTATATTAAAGAGAGCCTCAAAGGCACCTTGAACCTTCCCTATGACCGTCCCTGCATGCATGAATGCGTTTTCAACGACAAGCATCAGCAGGAATACCATATCACCACAATGGATATGGCCAAACGCCTCCTGGATTACGGCTTCCATCCCCCCACAGTCTACTTTCCGCTGGTGGTGGATGCAGCCTTTATGGTTGAGCCCACGGAGACCGAGTCCAAGGAGTACATTGACCAGTTCATAGATGCGGTAAAGGCCATTGCCAAAGAAGCGGCAGAGACGCCTGAAAAACTGAAAAAAGCGCCCATGCTGACCAAGGTTACCCGCCTTGATGAAGTAACCGCAGCCAGAAAGCCATGTCTGAGAGGTTAGATTCTAATATGAACCGGCGCTCGTGTGAATTCATTGATTTAGGTATCCTTGAGTACACACGGGCGCTGGCCCTCCAGCAGGAAACCCTGGCAGCAAAGATAGAAGATCCCGCCCTCCCGGACCGCCTGTTCTTTGTCCAGCATCCGCCGGTGTACACCCTCGGCCGCAGAGGCGGCAGGGAAAACCTGGTGGTCTCCGAATCTTTCCTGGATGCAAAGGGTATTAATATTGTCCAGACAGACCGGGGCGGGAACATCACCTATCACGGGCCGGGACAGGCTGTGCTCTATCCGGTGGTGGACCTGGAACGGGCCAGGATCGGCGTGGCAGACTTTGTGTTCGGCCTGGAAGAGATCATGAAACAGACCGCGGCCGACTACGGCATTATTGCAGACCGGGACCAGCGCAACCACGGCCTCTGGGTCCCCTATTCCAAAAACGGGGCCGCCAAGATCGGGTCCGTGGGCCTGTCCGTCAAAAAGGGCATCTCCATCCACGGCCTGGCCATGAACATCAGCCCGGACATGACGCCCTTCACCTGGATCAATCCCTGCGGCATGGCCAACGTGGCCATGACCTCCCTGGCAAAGGAGCTGGAAGGCTCTGATACGCTTCCCATCCCCATGGCCCGTATCCGGGACAAGTTCGCAGACTATTTTTGTGACCGGTTCAACTTTGAATCTGTCGAGGAGGAATAATCCCATGTGCAACACCGCCACCAAACCCAAGGCCAAGCCATCATGGCTCAAAAAGAGACTACCCAGGGGCGGTGATTACCAAAGGGTCTCCAGGCTCCTGGCAGGCGCCAAACTCCACACGGTCTGCCAGGAAGCCAACTGCCCCAACATGTTCGAGTGTTTCTCCAAGGACACCTCCACCTTCATGATCCTTGGCTCCCAATGCACCCGCCACTGCCGGTTCTGCAACGTCACCGCCCTGCCCCCGGCACCGGTTGACCCCCAGGAACCCCAGCGGGTGGCCAATGCAGCCAAAGACCTGGGACTTAAATATGTCGTGGTTACCTCAGTTACCCGCGACGACCTGGCCGACGGCGGCGCCGCCCATTTTGCCGCCACCATCCGGGCCATCAAGGCCATGGGAGAAGAGACCGGCCAGGCCATCCGGGTGGAGGTCCTGATCCCGGATTTCCAGGGTGATATCAATGCCTTAAAGACTGTTGTAGATGCCCCCCCCGACGTCATCAACCACAACCTCGAAACCGTGGCCTCCCTCTACCACCGGGTACGGCCCGAAGCCCAGTACCAGCGCTCCCTGGACCTGATCCGCAACGTCAAACACCTGAATCCGGACATGCCCACCAAATCCGGCATCATGGTGGGCCTCGGCGAAACCAAAGACCAACTTGAACAGGCCATGCAGGACCTCCTGGCCCACAATTGCGACATCCTCACCATCGGCCAGTACCTGCAGCCCACCAGAAAACA
>JAKSAX010000053.1 GCA_022361395.1 Desulfobacterales bacterium
CATGATGGAAGACGGCAGTATTCTGATTACACAGAACGACCTGTTGGCGAACGCGAGTGATCCTGACGGCGATCTGATCTCAGCAGGCATGCTTACTGCTGACAGCGGTACTTTAATTGACAACAGCGATGGGACGTGGACTTATCAACCGGATCAGGACATGAACGGAGCCGTTAACTTTAACTACCTGGTCAGTGATGAGTACACATATACCTCAGACGGTGGAGGAACCACCTCATTCCCGTCCAGCGGGACTGCGACTACAGCCACCCTTGATGTTATGGGGGTGAATGACGCCCCTGTTGTCTCAGGGCCTGCAGACCTGGGCACCATGTTGGAGGACGGCAGTTTTCTTATCACTCAGGATGCATTGCTGAGTAATTCAAGTGATGTTGACGGTGATCTTCTCTCTGCAGGTATGCTGACCGCGGACAGCGGTACTTTAATTGACAACAACGACGGGACGTGGACCTTTCAGCCGGATAAAGACATGAACGGCACGGTAAACTTCAGTTACGTTGTAAGTGATGGCGCTGCCGAGACATCCGGCAGTGCGGCAACAACGAGTTCTCCTGGCATAGCATCGATGGAGGCCCCGGAAAACAGCCGTACCGATAATACCGGTGTGACGCAAAATCGCCAGGATGTGGATGGTTTGGAAAGTGGCCAATCCCAAATGATGGATGCGGATATTAATCAATTGGTTCAGGAGATGTCCGCTTATGCAGTTAAAGACGGTATTAATCTTACAGCGGCAGATAATATCAGGAACGAGGATGAATTGATGACGATAATCGCAGATAAACTGAAAAACGACTAACTTGTTATTTATGAGGAAAATACAAGTGGTAAAAGAACTGAGATAATTTGGAGGAAAGCGTTGCATTTTCCAGTATCATGCCGTGTGATGATCTTTGTTCTTTTTATACTGAGCAGCCTGGGGGTGGCCAACCTGTGCCCGGAGACCCTTACGTTTAAACAGGTCCTCCAAGACGGTTTGTATAATTCTTTTGACAGCCGGATCATTCGTGAAGAGATCCGGGCTGCAACAAAAGGCGTCGAGGAGGTCAGGGCTGATTTGTATCCGAAGATGTCAATCCGCTTTGGCAATGAATATGTTCATGTTTTCAATGAAAACAATGATCTCACCTCTGTAGGTGATGCCATTCTTACTGATGATGCCTCAGGATACAAACATTCACTGATTGCCACCGCCCAGTACACCTTATTTGATTTTGGTGTAAAAGAGCTGAATCTCGAACATGCCCAAGGCAAGGCAGATATTGCTCAAGTCCGGGAAAAACAGATCCGGATGGAAACCCAGATTAAACTTTTAGAGCTTTATACTGAAGGGTTGAAACTCCAGGAGCAAATTGAGGCCATGAAACGAATCTGCAGGGCAAGGGAGAAAATATTCCGGATGACCGGGAGGCTGCAGAAAGCCGGGGTATCAGGCCAGGATGATCTCGGGAACACCGCCCTTGACCTTGCCCGGTCCTTCAGCCGGCTGGAGGATCTCAGAACCGACTTTCACAACCTGCTGGAAAAGGTCAGCTTTTATACCCAGCGGTTTTACCCCAGGGAAGACCTTGTCCTGGAAGATTTCACACCGGCTGAAATCGATGACAACCACCTGGATATTGGCAGCAATCCTGAAATCGCAATTTTAGACCTTAAAATTGCCAATAAAAGGACCGAACTATTGATCGCGAAACGTTCCAAATACCCGGTTTTCAATTTATACGGGGACTGCCGGCAGTTCGGCAGTGATGAAAACAGTTATTTTAACTCTTTGACGGACCTGCAGACCAGCGACGGTTCCATCACCCTTTATGTTGAATATCCCTTATTTGACGGGTTCAAGAGGCAGGCCAAAGAGCAGCGGCTTTATCATGAATTGGCCGGATTACGATTAGAAAAACATAAAAAGGAAGCTGAGCTGAAACAGGAATTTACCATGGCGCTGAATCATCTCAATTCAGCCAACAGGACCCGGGGGCACCGGTTGAATCACGGCTCCAGAATTGATGAGCAAAAAATCTTGAAATCCCGTCTGGCTGACCAAAAACAGGGCAATCCCATTGAATTTCACAATCAGATGATCAAGCTGACCCAAAACCAGCTGGAACTGGACCTTGAGCAGATTGATTCTGCCGCATCCGTCCTCCGCGTCGGTTTTTTAAAGCAGGCCGGCACATGAATCCAGCCTTAATCGCCTTTGATGTTGTGGCCCGGATAAACCGGGTAAATGTGGATATTCGCGCAATTGCCAGGGAGTTCAGTATTCATGAGACAGTTACACCGGAAGAGCTGCTTAGAATAGCCAGAAAGTTTGACTTTAAAGCCAAACTTAAGCAGCTCGCCGTGCAAAAAATCGGTGACAAGTATCCCCTGCCTGCGATTGCCGCCGGTGACGACGGAAACTATGCCGTGCTTCTTAAAACCAACCCGGAGACCGGAAAATGCCTGCTCTTTGATCCAATAGAGAAAAAAACCTATGAAAAGAGCAATGAGGATATTGAGACGGAATTCGGAAGATACATTGTTCTTCGATACAAAAAAGCACAATCTGATGCGGCCTTCGGGTTTAAATGGTTTTTCAGGGAAATCACCAGATACAAGCAGATAATGGGTGAAGTCCTGCTGGGCTCTTTTGTTGTCCAGCTTTTCGGGTTAGTGACACCGCTGTTCACCCAGGTAATCCTTGACAAGGTGATAGTGCACAGGAGTCTTACAACCCTTGACGTCCTCGCGGTTGCCTTTCTGGCAGTGGTGGTCTTTGAATTTCTTTTAAACCTTTCAAGGAACTATATATTTATCCATACCGCCCACAAGCTGGATGCCAAACTGGGGGCCAAACTGTTCAAACACCTTATGTCCCTGCCCTTCCGGTATTTCGAGGCACGCCAGGTGGGTAATATTACAACCAGGGTCAGGGAACTGGATACCATCCGGGAGTTTATCACCAACAAGATGGTATCCGTGCTCATAGACCTGTTTTTCTCCCTGGTTTTCGTCGCTATGATGCTGATTTACAGCGTTAAGCTGACCCTGGTTGTCATCGGTTTCATATCCGTTATCGCCGTTGTTTACCTGACCATAACCCCGGAACTGCGTCGCCGGTTAGAAAAAAAATTCCAGATGGCGGCATCGTCAAACTCCTATCTTGTGGAGTCCGTGACAGGTGTTCAAACCGTAAAATCCCTGGCCCTGGAAGGGACCATGCAGAACAAGTGGGAAGATCACCTGGGCAGGTATGTGCGGGCCGGTTTTAACCTGGCAAACATGGCCAACATTTCAGGTACTGTTTCAGGCACCCTGAACCGGCTGATGACCATTTCAATTCTTTATTTGGGTGTGAAGGCCGTACTTGAAGGAAACCTGACCATCGGACAATTAATTGCCTTTCAGATGTTTTCAAGGCAATTTTCAGCCCCTGTGCTCCGGCTGGTCAACCTGTGGAACGAATTTCAACAGGCACTGCTTTCGGTGGAACGCATCGGGGACATTCTTAACCATCCCCAGGAAGTCACCAGTAAAAAGGCCATTACCTTGCCAGTGCTGAAAGGAGCGCTTAAATTAGATCAGGTATCCTTTAAATATACGCCGGACGGTCCCAATGCCCTGGACAGTATTTCAGTGGCTGTTAAAGCGGGGACAAGTGTCGGAATCGTGGGTGCCAGCGGCAGCGGGAAAAGCACCCTGGCAAAACTGCTCCAACAGCTTTATATCCCCACTGAAGGAGCCATTTATATTGACGGGGTTGATGCCCGGCATCTAAACCCTGTCTGGCTGAGGTTCAATACCGGTGTGGTGCTGCAGGAGAACTACCTGTTCAGCGGTACGATCCGGGACAATATCAGCCTGCCGAAACCTGATGCGCCAATGGAATTCATCCTGCAGGCCGCCCGGTTTTCAGGGGCCCACGAGTTCATCTCCCAAATGCCCGAAGGATATGATACCCGTGTAAGCGAGCGGGGATCTTCACTGTCTGGTGGACAGCGCCAGCGCATCGCCATTGCAAGGGCCCTGATCACCAATCCCAGGCTGTTGATATTTGACGAGGCCACATCCGCACTTGACTATGAATCAGAGAAAATCATTCAGCAGAACATGGAGACCATAAAAAAAGGACGGACAACCCTGATCATTGCACACAGGCTGGCAACGATTAAGGATTGTGATCTGATTCTTGTACTTGAAAAGGGCAAGCTGGTCGAATCCGGTAATCACCAGCAGTTGATGGCCAGGCGCGGGTATTACTACAAACTTTCAAAGCTGCAGGACCTGTGATGTTTAGTTTCAAATCCCAAGATGACGGCCATGAATTCAAACCCTTGCTGGTGGAAATTGACGAAGAGCCTGTAAACCCCCTGGGCCGCACTGTATTCTGGATCGTTATCGCCGCAATCCTGTTTACCTGCCTGTGGATGTACATCGGCCAGGTGGACATCATTGTCACAGCCCGCGGCAAAATAATTCCCAGGGGAGAAATAAAAACCCTGCAGCCCTTAACCACCGGAGTGGTCCGTTCGATATTCATCCGTCCCGGAGATTATGTGACCAAAGGAATGGTTGTCATGGAAATTGACCCGTCCGGTGTTGATCCTGAACTTATCTCCCTCCAGTCGGATTTTGACCATGTGAAGATAGAAATGGAAAGGATCAGCGCCTTATTGGAAAACCGCCCCATGAATTTCACCGGCCAGGACCATGATTCCGGGGTATTGCAGGTCCAGGAGGCGATTTATGCCTCTGAAAAAAAAAGGTTGGCCCTGCAGGTCCAGGTGAAACTGGAAAGCCTGGCACAGCTTGACGAGCGTCTTGCCGTGGAACAGAACATCAGAGATCACACCCGGTATATGGCCGATATCTTGTCCCAGAAATTACAGCGGCTGGAAAAAGTCAAAGATATTATCAGCCAGGATAAATACGACCAGACCTCAAGCGAGCTTAAAAAATATACAGGCGAACTGACGGCATCCGGACACCGCACAGCCGAGCTCAATGCCCTGAAAACCCAGACGGTTAAAGAACTCACCTATATTAAAGAAGAATTCAGAAATGCCCTGCTGGCAGAACTCTCAGCAAAAAAGCAGCACAGTTTATTCCTTAAATCACAAATCGAGAAAACAGAATTCATCAGTGCAAGGCAGCAGATCAAAGCCCCGGTTGACGGCTTCATCTCACAGCTGTTTGTACATACTGTCGGCGGTGTTGTAACGCCGGCTGAAAAACTGGCCCATATTGTACCCAGCAACTCCCCTCTACAGGTAAAGGCGCTTCTCCTGAATAAAGATGCCGGATTCGTGACTGAGAACATGAAGGTTTCCATTAAAATCGATACCTTTGATTTTCAGAAGTACGGCCTTCTTGACGGAACCATACTCCAGGTATCCAAAGACAGTATGGAAGATGAGCGTCTCGGCCTGGTATATGAAACCTTTATTGTTCCCGAACAGACCAGTATGGTGGTGGACGGCAAGGATGTCCCGATTTCTGCGGGCATGAGTGTGACAGCAGAGATAAAGGTAGGCAGGCGCAGAATTATAGAGTTCTTTATCTACCCTTTGATCAAACACCTGGATGAGGGGATGAGTGTCAAGTAGGCTTCACCCGCATTGCACTTAAACAGAACAGCCCCGACAGTTTAACCTGCCGGGGCTGTTTCATGTAAACAACTATGCTGTTAATATCGTCAATACCCGAGTACCCGTGGCAACCAGAGGGAGATCTGCGGGATATAGGCGATGATAAATACCGCAATCACGGCCACGATTGAAAAGGGTATGGCCTTCATTGATATCTCTTCAATGCTC
>JAKSAX010000363.1 GCA_022361395.1 Desulfobacterales bacterium
AGGGCCATCGTAAACCGCCCCCCTATTATCCTGGCTGATGAGCCGACAGGCAACCTGGATTCAAAAACAGCCAATGAGATCATGGGCCTGCTGCAGGGGCTGAACAGGGAAGGCCACACCATCATCATGGTCACCCACAATTCCGAGATGGAAGCCCACGCCAGCCGGACGATCCGGGTAAAGGACGGCAGGATAAACAATGCCAGGCCTGCTGCCTGATAACGCGGGAAAAGAAAACTTCCTGAATTTGGTTGCTGTTACCTGGTACCGACAAATGGGGCCTTGTTCACCCAGTCCGGGCTGTCTATGCTGTCGAGCATAAAATCCTGTTGCGCCAAGAACTGCTATTTTCATTTTAGTGTCCATATATTTAGATACAACGCAAACTTCAAGACGCAGGGTAAAGGTTGCATTATAGTACAGCTGTTTGTTAGAAAATATTTGTTCTTAACCATTTTACATGGCTTGAAATGCCATCGAGATCAGGAAAAAGATTCGCTTCATGCATTCCAAATCTGTTCAATCTTTTTTTAATTTCCCTTCTTAAATCAAACGAAATTGTTGTTGTTGAAATGTGTCTCGAAATATAAGGCTGGAGTGGTTTAGGGTGGACTGTAAATAGTCCAGATTGTGCTGTAATTCTTGGATTCCAGTATTTTGGGATATATCTTTTAATAGTTTTTATTTCGAACGGATTGAAATCACTGTCTAAGTCTGTTTTAACTTTAGGATTAAATGTGTATATTACTGAATCTTCTTCTTGTTCATTTTCGGTAAATTTATCTTTTACTGCAAAATAGACTGCAACCATTGGATTTCGTGTCCAATCTAAAAGGCGTGTTGGTACGCCGTGATGCTGAGCGATAGAAAGTAGCTCAAGCTTACTATTGATGTGCTCTTTTACGAATGGGTATGCCTTTTGTTTGAACAACTTTAGCAATAATTCTTCTTTTTTAACTGTATATTCATCCCCTTTTTCTGTTTTGAAGCGACCAATGGAAGGCACCAATTTATAAGATTGCTTTCTTACTCCCCGGAAAATTAAATTATGGGGATTATCAGAGCAAGTTTCAAAAAATTTAAACAAATCTTTTATTTCATTTATATCAGCCATATTGTCTGTGCTATTCTTCATTTTTAAGGCTGTCATGAAGCGAGCAGCGGATACAAACAAACTTTCGCTTTTCTATAACCGTTCCGAATTCCAACTGCGTTTTATATAAACTTTTAGATTCAGGTGTCCAGGAATTCCTTAATTGTACTGCTTATCCCCGAGGTGTTCTTAAATCGAACAGAATTGTCTAATGGAAGGTGATAATGAGAAAAACATTCTGCTACATATTCTCCCCAGTTGTCTTTTGTATCTTCTGCCCAAGTAAAAAAGTTATCACCCGGCATACCATCTGTTGTATTGATTATTAAGCTGTTGAGGTAAGGAAGCTCGTTTTTATGGCAATAATCACCAAGAAAACCGGCATAATCTCTTATATCTTCTAATAGGGATGCCAAATGTTTTGTTTATTTCACTATATTCAACGAGTCTTTTTTTTCCGCAGCAACGATCATGAATCTTACAATACTATCAAACTTTACTTCATTTAAATTTTTTTTGTTTAGATTCCTCCTGTCAGCCATTGTTGTCTCCTCGTCATTTAATCTAACGGTTTAGCAGCTACTCATTATAGACAAATCTGAATGGTTTTGGTTTTTGTAGAAAGTATAAAAACGGTTGTACTGAGGCTGGAAGCCTTTCGTTTCTATTTTTAGGCAATTTCACTGCTAAGCCTACTCTGATTTATTCTTAAAAAAATCCAGAACAAACTTAATATGTTCACTCATGGCTGTATAGGCCTTGTACGGGTCCCTGGCCTTGATGGTGGACAGGATGATCTTATGCTGTCTTAAAATCTCCTGGATATTGTCCGGATTTTCATAGAGGCTGGCCAGGTTTTCACCGATGCCGTGGAAGAGGTAATCGTAAAAGTTGCGCATGATCAGGATGTGGAGGGGATTCTTGGCGGCATAGGCAATGGCCATGTGAAAGGCGGTATCTGCCTCGGTTCCCAGCCGTCCTGAGTTAACCTCGGCTTCCATCTCGGCAATGCTCTGGTTCAGGGCTGTGATATCTGTCTCATCCGCCCGTTTGGCTGCAAGGGCGGCAGCATTGCACTCAAGGCCCATGCGGACCTCCAGGAGGTCTTCCAGGGAAGCGTCCTGGGCTTCCATGGCTTTGGCCAGGGGGTTTTCCAGGGTATCGTCGACCATTTTAACAAAGGTTCCCTGGCCCTGTTTCTGGACAATCAGGCCCATGGCAACAAGCCGCTGGATGGCATCCCGGATGGTGGTCCGGCTGACGTTCATGGCCTGGGCCAGTTCCCGTTCAGTCATCAGTTTTTCACCGGGCTTGAGTTTGCCGCGGTAAATCAGTTCCCTGATCTGATCAAAAACCTGATCGGAGATGCGCTTGGGTTTTATGGGCTTGATGGGTATGGTCATGTCTTTCTACTTTGTTTCTCTATGGGATTGCATAATCCCTATGTATAAATCTTAAGCCAATCAGTATTAACCATTCAAGCGTGGGAATCAAGTATTTTCTAATAGGTTAACACCATGCCTCCGTCAAAGAGCAGGTCGCCGCCCACCAGGTATCTGGAGAAGCGGGAAAACCCGTGAATAAAGAGGTTGGCCACCTCCACCGGCGACATCATCTCCTTTACCCTGGACTTGCCCATCATGACATCCCGCATGACTTCGTCCGTTGAAATACCCCGCTGTTCAGCCTGGGCAGCCACCTGGTTCAGGGCCAGCGGGGTTTTGACAAAACCGGAGCTTACCGTAAAGGACCTGATCTTCCCGTCCCCTTCCGCGGAAATGGACTGGCTCAGGGCACGCAGGCCGAATTTTGTAATATTGTAGACCGGCTTGTTTTTCGTACAGATATGGGCATGGACAGAGGCCATATTGGCAATCACACCGCAACCGCCGGCAGAGGTTTTCATATGGGGGATGGTCAGCTTGGAGAGGAGAAACGGGGCCCTGAGCATGAGGTGCTGCATGAGGTCATAGGTCTCCATGGGGAAACTATCAACCGTGTCAATGTGCTGGATGCCGGCAACATTGGCCAGGTATTTTATCTGGCCGAGGGAGGCGGCCCGGTCCACGGCTGCCTCTACTTCAGCATCCACGGTCAGATCGGTTTTCAGGAATTTCATGGTTCCGCCCAGGGCTGCGGCCTTTTCACCGGTTTTTTCCCCTTCCTCCCTGTTGATGTCCAGCCCCAGAACCATAAGGCCGTTGACTGCTGCGGCAATGGATACGGCCCTGCCGATACCTGTGCCGCAGCCCGTCACAAGGCAGACATTGGCTTTGCAGAAATCCGGATCTTCAAGAATCAGAATATCGTCTTTTGTAATTTCAGGTTCCCTGATGTCCATTGCTTTTCTCCTTAGGATCGGTTCCAAACTTACTTGATCTTTTGTTTTCAAAATACCCGGATTTTTAAGGGTTTTTGGAAACAGATCAGATCAGGTTCTTTTGTAACGATTCCTTTCTTAGGTATTGTTGTTTGTATCCAAAGCCTCTGCATAGAGCTCCATGGGATGGCGTACCTTAACAGGCCTTTTCTGCTTGGCCAGCATGTCCGAAATCTGCATCATGCAGGCCGGACACCCCGTGGCCAGGGTTGTACACCCTGTGTCCGTGATGTTCTGCTGCTTGACCTGGCCGATGGCGGAGGACAAGTCATAGTGATAGACATTGAAACTGCCGCCCATGCCGCAGCATTTGTCGGGTCCTGCCATTTCAACCAGGCGTTTTCCGGAGGCTTTAATGACCTGCCTGGGCTGGGAGGCCACGCCAAGGGATTTTTTCAGGTGGCAGGGATCGTGGTAGGTGACGATCTCTCCATCGGTGCCGGCCGCATTTTCATCCGCTCCGAGCTCCGGGTCAACCCGGTCCAGGAGGAACTGATTGATATCCATGGTTTTGGCGGCAAGGGCCTCCAACCGGCCTTTTACCCCTGAGCTGGCATCCTTGTATACAGCGGGCCATAGCTTTTTGATCGTTGATGTACACGTGGCGCAGGCCGTTACCAGCACATCAAATTTTTCCTGCTGAAACAGGGCCAGGTTGTGATCCACAAGTTTTGTAAAGGTATCCCGGTCTCCGGAGGCAAGGGCGGGTATCCCGCAGCATCCCTGGCCCCGGGGGAGGGTTATCCCCACCCCGTGATGGTCCAGTACCTTGATGCTTGCACGGGCCACATTGGGAAAAACCTTGTCTATGAGGCACCCGGTAAAAATGGCAGCCTTAAGCCCTTTCCCCTTTTTAGAAAGGCCCTGCTCCGGCAGTTCCTTGTGAAAGGGCGTGGTGGCCAGGGGCATGAAATGCCGGTCCGCCAGAAGAGGGGATACCAGCCGTGCGCAGGAGGTGCCCTGGGTATTGGCATCTGTCTTGGTAAACAGCCCCTGGAATTTACCGGCCCATGCAACAAGGGTGTCAAAGGTGCCGGGATTGGCCAGCATCTTTTTGAAGATCAGCTGCTTGGCCGGGGAAAGTCCCTTGTATTCAGCCAAAATAGCCCTGGCCTTTATGAAAATTTCAAGCACATTCACCCCGGACGGACAGTTGGCTGCACAGGAACCGCAGAGCAGGCACTTGTTCAGCCGCAGGTTCACCCCGTCCGGATCTGAAAAGATATTGGCCATGAGGCCTGTGAGCAGGGCAAGCTTGCCCCGGGCCACATCAGCCTCCTTACGGGTCTGCTCGAAC
>JAKSAX010000484.1 GCA_022361395.1 Desulfobacterales bacterium
GAGGTTTAAGATAGAGCCCGTGGAGGTGGAAACAACGTCAAACAGCTCATCATCTTCATAGATGCTGTTATCTTCGAATTTAATATTCCTGACACTGGGTTTTTCAGTTACTTCAAATACAACTTCAACCCCTCTGTCAAGACTCTCTTTTTTGACGACAACATTGTCAAAATACCCCATTTTGTAAATGAGGCTCATATCTTTGCTTAAGGTTTCCGGATTGAGCAGTTCCCCAGTCTGGGTTTTAATTACCCGGGAAATGGCATCAGATTCTATACGCTTATTTCCCGTTACCCTGATTGTGGATATGATCTGTTTTTGAAAGAGTTCGCCTATGATATCCCGGCTAATGGATGAGACAGCGGAAAACAGTCCTCCCATGTTCGGCGCCTGGGAAAAAAAGGTCAGGGGCGGCTGTTTTTCATACACATTGTGCATCTGGCTGTCTATACTGATGCGCTGGCCAGAGATAAAGGTATACCCTGTGATGATCCAGTCCACGCCCATGCGGATACCCTCCTGGCGGAACCTGGCATAGTCCCATTCAGAGACATCGGAAGGTTTGTCCACAAGCACGACTGTTGCGCCGTCTTTCTCAAGTTTTTCCTTCAGCATTTTAGGCAGGACGGTTTTTATCTTGTCGTTCGGTGTTTCCGCCTGAACTTCAAAGGGAAAAACGGCCACACTTACCTGTTGCCCGGCAAATAGGGTGTTGATACAACAAAAGTAGAATAGAAATGCCAATCCTAAACCAATGCACGTTTTCTTCATAAATGTTTTCCTGAAAATAATTTTCATCATGTTTATGCCGGTATGATTCTGCCTTCTTTAAGGGTAACCTTGCGGTTCATCATGTCTGCAAGTTTGGCGTTGTGGGTAACAACAATAATTGTCATCCCAAGCTCTTGGTTAAGATCCAGCAGAAGCCTGTGAACACTGTCACTGTTTTTTTGATCCAGGTTGCCGGTGGGTTCGTCTGCAAGCAGGATATCCGGATTCATGACCAGGGCCCTGGCAATGGCAACCCGTTGTTGTTCTCCGCCGGACAACTCTTCAACCCGATGGTCAAAACGACTACCAAGTTCTACCCTTTCAAGCATATTTGCCGCATATTTTTCAATAGTTTTTTTGGACTTGCCTGCAATCAGCCCGGGAAGTAGGACATTTTCAAAAGCAGTAAATCCCTGGAGAAGATAATGAAACTGGAAAACAAAGCCGATTTTCCTGTTTCTGAATCCGGCAAGTTTTTCATCACCATAGGAGAACAGATCTTGTCCTTTATACATCAAAGAGCCGCTGTCCGGCTTGTCCAGCGTACCGATAATGTTCAGCAGTGTGGATTTCCCGATACCGGATGCCCCTACCACTGCCATTGTTTCCCCTTTATTAATACAAAGGTCCGCCTGGTTGAGAATTTCAAGCTCAGAGGACTTTGAGGTGAACTTTTTGCTGACCGCGTTCATTTCCAAAAGAGGGGTATCATCCATAACGAATGGCCTCCACAGGATCCATTCTTGATGCTTTATAAGACGGATACAGCGTAGAAAGAAAGCAGATAAATATTGCAGATACGGCAATCATCGCCACATCCGCGTATTCCAGCTGAACCGGAAGGGTCGAAAAAGGGTAGGCTTCAGGCAGCCGGATAAATTCATATTTTTTAAGGATATAACAGATTGCAACACCTGAGACCGTGCCGATAAAAGTACCCAGAATTCCGATAATCATCCCCTTGATGATAAATATCCGCCTGATCATCCCATGGGTGGCTCCCATGGCCTTGAGTACGGCAATATCCTTTGTTTTTTCCATGACCATCATAATCAGGGCACTGGCAATATTGAAAGCCGCAACCAGAATGATGAGGGTAAGAATAACGAACATGGCGGTTTTTTCAAGTTTAAGCGCCGAAAAAAGGCTCTGATTGATGTCCATCCAGTCCCGGACGTAGAGCGGGTACTTTATGAACCCGAGGTGTTCATCTGTAAATTCTTTAACCCTGAATACCTGGTCGAGCCAGACCCCCAGGGCAGATATCTTACCCTTGGCCGCTACCAGGGACTGGGCCAGATCCAGGTGGACATAGGCAAGCATGCTGTCATACTCCGACATTCCCGATTCAAAGGTTCCGGCCACAACAAAGCGTTTCATGGAAGGGATCTGTCCTATGGGAGATACAATACCTTTTGCCGACATGAGCAAAATTTTGTCACCGGTGATCACCCCTAGGGAATTGGCCAGTTCCTTACCCAGGATAATGCCTGGCATGGCGCCTTTTCCATGGCCTTTTGTCAGCGCGGATTCCAGCTGATCCGGGCTGAAGCCTTTAATCAGGGCTGCACCGCTCTCAGGGGTAACCCCTCTGACCATGACACCTGAAAAAGACCTGCTGGTCCGGATCATTGCCTGGCCGAACAATACGGGAGACACCCCTTTTACCCCAGGTAAAACGCGAATGGTTTCAATGAGCTTTTCATTGTTGGTAAAACTGCCGGCATAGTTCATGACAAGGAG
Organism: Desulfobacterales bacterium; assembly: GCA_022361395.1. Taxonomy (GTDB): domain Bacteria; phylum Desulfobacterota; class Desulfobacteria; order Desulfobacterales; family Desulfobacteraceae; genus Desulfobacter. The sequence continues at coordinate 2,515 of JAKSAX010000484.1, forward strand.
ATGGGGTTCCAGTCCGAGGATTCGTCTGCGGAATTCGGTTTCAGCACCGCTCATTACGGCAATCACCACAACCAATGCCATTACACCTAGAATAACCCCGGCAACGGAAAGAAAGGTAATCAGAGATATAAACCCCTCTTTCCGTTTTGCCTTCAGATATTTTTTTGCTATGAAAAATTCAACAGTCATCAGGCAGCCACTTAGGCGTTCTGTTTCATGTGCGGGAAGAGAATGACCTCTCTTATGGACGGGGAATCCGTCAACAGCATTACCAGACGGTCAATACCTATACCCTCACCGGCAGTAGGCGGCATACCGAATTCCAGTGCTTCAACATAGTCGGAATCCATGATATGTGCTTCATCATTTCCTTCATCCCGTTGGCGCACCTGCATGAGAAAGCGGTTGTTCTGGTCTTCGGGGTCATTGATTTCAGAGAAGCCGTTGGCAATTTCCCTGCCGGCGATAAACAGCTCGAAACGGTCTGTAAGTTCCGGATCTGAGTCGCTTTTTCTGGACAGGGGAGATACTTCAACCGGATAACCGGTGATAAAAGTGGGTTGAATCAGTTTGGGTTCCACCAGGGTGTCGAATAGTTTGGTCAGTACTTTTCCGTGCCTGTCTTTTTTTGTTATATGGATGTCGTGTTTCTCTGCGTAATCCAAAAGCGCCTGGGTATCATTCAGAATGGCAGGGTCAATGCCGCCTATTTCCGACAGGGAATCAATCATCGGGATTCTTTTCCAGCCCTGTGAAAAATCAATGGTGTCACCCTGGTATTCCAGGCTGGTGCTGCCGGATACTGTCCGGACAATGTGCTCAAACATAACCTCGGTGAGATCCATAAGATCGTCATAGGTGGCATAGGCCTGGTAGAATTCAACCATGGTAAATTCAGGATTATGCCGGGTAGAGACCCCTTCATTCCTGAAATTCCTGTTTATTTCAAAGACCTTTTCAAACCCGCCGACCACCAGCCGTTTGAGGTAAAGCTCCGGGGCAATGCGCAGAAACAACTCCATACCAAGGGCATTGTGCCAGGTTTTAAAGGGTGTGGCCTCGGCGCCTCCGGGCAGGGGCTGCATCATCGGGGTTTCCACCTCCATGTATCCCTGGTCTTCGAAAAAACGGCGCATGGCTGCCACAATTGCACTTCTTTTGGTAAAAATCTCCCTGGCTTTTTCATTCATGATCAGATCCAGGTAGCGTTGCCTGTATCTCTTTTCAGGGTCTTTAATACCATGAAACTTTTCAGGCAGGGGTCTTACCGCTTTTGCGAGAAGCCGGAACCCGTTTGCCAGAACGGTCCACTCTCCGGTCCTTGTCTTGAAAAGCGGGCCTGAAACACCTATGAAATCACCGATATCCAGTTTTTTGAACAAGGCGTAAACCTCGTCTCCCACCTTGTTTTTCTGGATATATACCTGCATCTGCTCTCCACTGTCCTGAAACCGTACAAAGGAGGATTTTCCCATCTTATTGACGGCCATCATGCGGCCGGCCAGGTGAAATTGCCTGCCCTCTTCCCCCAGTGTCTCTTCTTCTTCAAGAATAATTGACTTTATCTGGGAAACCGTGCACGTGGGTTTAAAATCATTCGGATATAAAGGGGTTCCCCCTTCTCTTATCTCGTTTATTTTTTCTTTGCGAAGCTTAAGCAGTTTGCTTATTTTATCCATCGGTTTTTACTCTCATCGTTTGCGTTTATCAATTGTTTCAACAGATTAAGTCGGCTTGCCTGTCCGGGTGAAATCTTGAATTGTCCATAAATTAAAGGTTTTAAATTCTGCATTACAGGGACACCCGGCCACCAAAACACAATAAACTACTCTTTTTTACCTGAAATTGTCAAGATTTTGTTCCGGACAGTCGTTAGCCGGATTCTGACCGATAACTGCCGGCGCCGAGGAAATCCTATGAAATGATTGGTTCTGAAAAAATTAGAAACGGTCCCCCTGCTCTGTTCCCGGATCTTTTACGGGGCTTAACCGGAGGTCTGCATTTTTAAAGATCAGGGTAAACAGGGTGCCGCTGCCGGGAATTGATTCAAAATCAATCATACCTTCGTAGGCATCAATGATTCTGTGGATGATGGAAAGCCCTAGACCGGTTCCGTCCGCTTTGGTTGTATAAAAAGGGTCAAATATGTGGGAGGCCTTTTCCCGGACAATACCACTGCCCGTATCCCTGATGGTAAGGTACACCCTCTTATTTCTCGGTGCATTTAATGTAATAATTATCTTTCCGGTTCCCTCAATTGATTCGGCAGCGTTTTTAATAAGGTTCCAGAGGATCTGCTGAAGGTGAACCGGATCAATAACAACGGAAAGATCTTTCTCCAGTCGTGTGATCAGCTTAATCCTGGATTTCCAGTCCGGCGTGTTCAAAAAAAGTGTGACAACATCTTTTATGGCCCCTGCCATATCCAGTCTTACCGCATTGGTTGTTCTGGGTTTTGAAATGAGCCGGATATCATTAACGATCTGCTTGAGGCGGTCTGTTTCCCTCAGGATAATCTGCATCAGCCTGGCCTTGTCCGTACCGGATTCGGTTTCGTCCTCAAGCAGCTGGATGGAACCGGATAAAGAGGCCAGTGGATTTTTGATTTCATGGGCAATCCCGGCGATCATCTCATCCACTGCAGCCATTTTTTCAACACGCTTCAGATGCTCCTTGGTGATTTTGAGTTCCTGTCTGGCTGTTTTGAGCTGAAAAGAGAGAATACCGCTCAGGGCTGCAACGGCAAAACAGGCGGCAATGGTAATCACGATACGGTAAATGATCTGAGATTCATCCACGCTGGCGGAAAGTGGGGGGCCTGAACTAAAGGGGGAAAGTATTTTAAAATATTCAAACTCAATCAGCAGGCCGTACTGGAGGCTGGATAAGGTGGCGATAACAAAGCTTCCCCGTTGGAGAAGCAGCATGGATGTATAAATAATTACCACCAGATACAAAAATGTGAATACGCTTTGAAATCCGCCTGTTATAAATATGATGACAGTTACAAAAAAAGTGTCTGCTATGGTCTGGAAGTAGGCCAGCAAAACCAGGTGCTTTCTTTGATTGAGCCAGAAAAAATAAAAAACCGACAGCCCTAAAACCACTGCAGCCATTTTATAAAGGGACAGGAACGGCTGGCTCAGGCTGGATCCTGTTTCACTGCTTGAGAAAAACAGGGTCGAAAAGATCAAGACAACGGCAAAAACGACCTTGGCCAGGATGATCCACCGGATCTGGATAAAGAGTTCCGGGTTGTTGGAAAATGTATTTTGGCGCTTTCTGTTGTCAGGCATCAGAGGTTGCCGGCCATGGTAAATATCGGCAGATACATGGATATAACAAGACCGCCGATCACAATCCCAAGGAAAACCAGCATAAACGGCTCGATCATGTCTGTCATATTTTTTACCGCCTGATCCACTTCGTCATCATAAAAATCAGCAATTTTCTCCATCATCGTATCCAGGGCGCCGGTCGACTCCCCCACTGAAATCATAGAACAGACCATGGAGGGAAAGACACCGCTTTCCAGTAGGGGGTCGGCCATAGACCGCCCTTCGGCAATCCCGACTTTTACATCGCTGATGGCAAATTCAACAATTTTATTTCCCGCGGTTTTTCCTACGATATCCAGTGCTTCCAATATCGAAACCCCGCTGGACATCATGGTGGATGTGGTTCTTGTGAATTTTGCAACTGCCACCTTGCGGATAAGCATACCCACCACAGGCAGCCTCAGAAAAAGATCATCCATAAAGATCCGGCCTTTTTTTGTTCTATATATCCGTCCTATAAGAAAGAATGTTGCAACAGTAGTTCCGAGTATCAGCCAGAAGTTGTTAATGGCAAATTCGCTGGCCATTACCACAAATTGCGTGGGTAAAGGCAGAGCAGAGTCCATGCTGGCAAACATCTCTTCAAAAACAGGGATAACAAATACCAGGATAATGGCGACAACTGCAACTGCCACAACCATGGTGATGGCGGGGTAGGTCATGGCACCCTTGATCTGCTTTTTCAGTTTTGACATTTTTTCCATGTAGTTGGACAGGCGCTGGAGGATGACATCCAGAATACCCCCTGCTTCACCGGCAGCGATCATGTTAACGAATAGCTCATTAAAAGTCTTGGGATATCGTCTCAGTGAGTCGGCAAAGGTTTCCCCGGATTCAACCGCTTCCTTTATTTTTTTGAGCTGCTTTTTAAAGGTGGGGTTTTCCTGCTGGGACTGCAGGATGTCAAGGCATTGAAGTAACGGCAAGCCAGCATCAATCATGGTGGAAAACTGCCTTGAGAAAATAATCACATCTGTCTCTTTTACTTTTGGCTGGAGAAATTCAATGTTTTCGAAAAGGTCTTTGGGTTTTTTCTTGATCCGGGTTACGGTTATTTTACGGCGCTCAAGATTTGACCTGACCTGTTCCGGGCTTTCCGCCTCCATCTCTCCCTTGATCTTACGGCCTTTGGGATTTTTTCCTTTCCACTCGTAAATCTCAGCCATGATATATCCTTAATTGGTTTGTTTTTTGGAAAAAGCGCAATCCGTTCACTTCAGTCTAATGGTTTGCACAGGGTATTGCAAAAACAATTCCAGTTCGTCATATTAATTTTTGCCGTCCATAACGGGTCTCTTAACAATGGGATAATTGTAAATTCAGGATAGATATACTATATAAATTTCAAATCACCTTTTCAACAGGAGTTAATTGTTGGCCCCAAAAAAAAGATCCATTAAGGCAAAAACCATTATCACAAGCCACGTAAATGCGGATTTTGACGCTATCGGCGCCATGCTGGCCGCCCAAAAGCTTTATCCCGGCGGGGTAATTATATTTCCCGGATCCCAGGAAAAGAGTCTGAGGGACTTTTTTATCAACTCCATGAGCTATCTGTTCAACATGGCGGATCCGTCAAAAATCGATTTTTCCGAAACCACCCGGCTGGTTATTGTTGACACCCGCCAGAAAAACCGGCTTACAGGGGTATCTGACCTGTTGGATAAGCCGGACCTGGCCATAGATATTTATGACCACCATCCCCCGATGCCCGGTGAGATAAGAGGGACCCGGGACGTGTCAAAGCCCTATGGGGCCACTACAACCATTATGTCGGAAATCCTCCGGGAAAAAAAGATCGGGTTAACAGGGGAAGAGGCCACAGTGATGGCCTTGGGAATTTACGAAGATACGGGGAATTTTACCTATACCTCCACCACACCGGCGGATTTTATCCAGGCAGGATATCTTCTCTCCTGCGGGGCAAGCCTGAACACCATTTCAAGTCTTGTGGTCAGGGAAATGAAAACCGAGCAGGTGACCTGGCTGAACGAGCTTATCAACGAAATGGCATCCCACCGGATCAACGGGATACAGGTTCATCTGTCAACCATATCCTCGCCTTCCTATATCAACGACCTTGCATCCATTGTTCAAAAAATTGTCAGGATGGAAAATCTGGATGTGTTTTTTGCCGTGGTTCTCATGGGAACAAAGGTAAACATTATTGCCAGGAACAGGAATCCTGAGGTGGATGTCGGCAAATTGCTTGCAGAGTTCGGCGGCGGAGGGCACAGCTATGCAGCATCAGCCAAAGTAGAGAGTCAGACCCTGCCCCAGGTTGAGATGCGTCTTCTGGAGATGCTCAAGCGGCAGTTGAAGAGTGTTCTTGTCACTAAAAAACTGATGTCTTCACCTGCCATTACCATTGATTCAAAATCCTCCTGTGAAGAGGCCGGCAGCCTCATGACAAGGTACAGCATAAATACCCTGCTGGCTGTGAACCGGGACAACCTGGGGTATGAAGGATACATTACGCGGCGGGTGGTGGAGAAATTGTTCTTCCATAAACTGGGCAGTCAGCCGGTATACGAATATATGGACTCAGAGGCTCAGTCTGTTTCTATTGATGCGGATCTTGCTGAAATAGAAGAAAAAATCATTGAGGCCAAGCAACGGATACTGCCGGTAATGGAAGACAACCAGATCGTGGGCGTCATCACCCGGACCGATCTCCTGGATTATCTGGTTGAGCACAACAGGGAGGTATCCAGTTCTGAGAAGCAGGTCATTAACCGGCCAAATGCAAAAAAGAAATATATCCGCCACCTCCTTGACCAGCGCCTGGATGACCGGATCGGAAAGCTGCTGAAAGATATCGGAAGAACAGCCGAGGATCTTGGGCTTGATATCTATGTTGTCGGGGGCTTTGTCCGCGACCTGATGCTGGACAGGCCCATAGAAGATGTGGATGTGGTGGTTGAAGGAGACGGTATCTCCTTTGCCAGATACTATGCAAAAAAACACGGCTGCAGGGTAAATACCCATCATAAATTCAACACGGCCGTCATTGTGTTTCCTGACGGATTTAAAGTGGACGTTGCCTCTGCAAGGCTGGAGTATTACACCACGCCGGCCGCCCTGCCCATAGTGGAAAACTCTTCGATCAAGCTGGATCTGGCCCGGCGGGACTTCACAATCAACACCCTGGCTGTTGCGCTGAATCCGGATACCTACGGCACCCTGATTGATTATTTTGGTGCCGGCCGGGATCTGAAGGATAAAACCATCCGCATCATTCATAACCTGAGTTTTGTAGAGGATCCCACACGGGTGTTCAGGGCTATTAAATTTTCCAACCGGTTTGGCTTCAATATCGGAAAGGTAACCTCAAACCTGATAAAAAACGCATTGAAAATAGACACCTTTAAGCATCTGAGCGGTTTGAGGGTGCTGTCTGAACTAAAGCAGATTTTAAGTGAGGATAATCCAATTCCCGCGGTGGAGACAATTGCAGCGTACGGAATAGAAAAAATTATCCACAGGAACCTGTCCATTACACCGAATACCTATGATCTGTTTGATTCGGTGAACAAGGCATTGACCTGGCATGACCTGCTCTATGTGGATGAGGAATATCCACGGTGGGCCGTGTATTTCATGGCATTGCTGTACCGGCGTCCTTTCCGGGTCTGTGATGAGATTCTGACCCGGCTGATGGTCCCGGTAAAAGAGAGGCAGATGCTGCTTGAGCGGCGCTATAAAGCGGAAAACAGGCTCAGTCTTATTGAAGCCAGGTTTCCCGTATCCCGCCAGGAGATGTACTGGGGCCTGATCAATTTTAAAACCGAGTGCATTCTGTACATGATGGCGCTGACCAAAAATGAAGAGATTCAAAAGGCAATTTCCAACTTTTATACCCGCCACCGGTATGTGAAGCCGGTGATCAAGGGAAAAGACCTGCTGGCCATAGGGATCAAACCCGGTCCGGTTTTTACCCGGATCCTGAAGTTGATTTTAAATGAAAAACTGGACAATAAGCTGGGCACCAGAAAAGAAGAGATTGCATTTGCCACCAGGTATGCCATTGAAAATGATTTAATTGATTAGGCAGTCTTATGTCTTCAGCAGCTCAAAAAGAACTCTTAAATGAGAATTGCGGATAAGCAGATTGTATGCGGAAGGTTACTTCAGAAAGCAGTTGAGACAAATGCCAAGGCTTGATAAAATCCGCTGTTTCTGATAGGTCCCCTGTGTCAGCAACCCAGAAATTATTTTAGGAAAAAAAATGAAAAACGCAGATTTTTTAACCGGTATAACCACCTCCGGTACTCCCCATCTCGGCAATTATGTCGGTGCCATCCGGCCGGCGGTAGAAACCAGCAAAGACCCGGACCTGACCTCATACTACTTCCTGGCAGACTACCATTCACTGATCAAGAACCACGATCCCAAGAAAAGAAAGCAGTCTGCACTTGAAATTGCCGCCGCATGGATTGCCCTGGGCCTTGACTATGAAAATTGCGTGTTTTACCGCCAGTCAGATATACCTGAAATTCCGGAACTTACATGGATTCTGACCTGTCTGACCGCCAAGGGGCTTATGAACAGGGCCCATGCCTATAAGGCTGCTGTCCAGGACAATGAAGAGAACAGCCGGAAAGACCCTGACAAAGGTATCACCATGGGATTGTTCTCCTACCCGGTTCTCATGGCGGCTGATATTCTCATGTTCAACGCCAGAAAGGTTCCTGTGGGAAAGGATCAGGTCCAGCACCTGGAGATGACCCGGGATATTGCTGCCCGGTTCAATCATTTATACAAAAAACTCTTTATTCTGCCTGAGGTTGTCGTGGATGAGACTGCCGCTGTCCTTTCAGGGCTTGACGGAAGAAAAATGAGCAAGAGTTATAACAATTTCATTCCCCTGTTTGATACGGAAAAGCGTCTTAGAAAGATGATAATGAAAATCCAGACCAACTCCCTGGGCCCTGATGAACCCAAAGATCCGGGAACCTGCACCCTGTTTTCCATTTACAAGGCCTTTGCAACGGAGCAGGAGGCAGATGCCATGGCAGACCGGTACAGGTCAGGCATTGCCTGGGGCATTATGAAGCAGGAGCTATTTGAGTACATTAACGAAATTTTAAAGGAACCAAGGGGAAGGTATGAAGAACTGGTTAAAAACCCCGGAGATATTGAAGCCATTCTTATGAAAGGGGCTGTAAAAGCCAGGGAATTTTCAGCACCCTTCCTGGATAAGATTAAAAAGAGTATCGGTATTCAATCACTGAGTTAGGATTTTCACCTCTTTTTCGGTGAGATTTCGCCACCTGCCCGACTTTAAACCGCCAAGGTTGATATTGGCCATGCGGATCCGCTTGAGCATATCAACCTTGTTGCCGGTTTTTCCCACCATTTTTCTGATCTGCCGGTTCCGGCCCTGCTTCAGTATGATTTTGAAGCCGTTTTTAGCCGTGCGTTTTACCCGGGCTTTCCGGGTCCGCTTCCCTTCAATCATCATGCCGGCCGCCATCTTCTTTAAAGCTTCGTCTTTTACGGGATGAACCGTTGTGACGAGGTATTCCTTTTCATGATCATGGGACGGATGGGACAACCTGTTGTGAAGTTCGCCGTCGTCCGTCAGAAGGACAAGTCCTATTGAATCTTTATCCAGCCTGCCCACCGGATAGATCCGTCTGCCTTTCGGCACCAGATCGAGAATGATTCTCTCATTCTCCTGGGAGCAGGTCGTCACAACCCCTTTGGGTTTGTTGACTGCAATATAGGTAAAGCCCTGGCCTGCATCGGGAAGTTCCACCTCCCTGCTGTCAAACGTCACCTTGTCTTTAGACGGCTCTACCTGGGTTCCTAAAGCAATAATCCGTTTCCCGTTTACCCGGACCCGGCCCTCAGTTATATAGGTTTCAGCCTTACGCCGGGAGCAGACACCTGCATGGGCTAAAAATTTTTGCAACCGCATCTTTCATGTTTCCTGTTAAGGGGGCGCGTAAGAATTAGTTCACATTCTGTTTGCAAAATACCCAATGTTTTAAGGGTTTTTACAAACAGACTAGGTGAAGTTATATTTGCGCGATTCCTAAGTCCTGTAGTCTGCGTTTATTTTGACATAGTTTTCACTGAAATCACAGAACAGGAAGTGATCGGAGTATTCAGCCAGGTTTAAATCCAGGATAATATCAATTTCATCTTTTTTCATCAGTGCCGCAGCCTTTTCTTCAGCTTCCGGCCCAAGCCACCTTCCCTGGCGCACAATGGCGACCTCCCCGAAGTAAAGATCCATTCTATCCTGGTCAACACAAGCACCGGACCTGCCTGCCGCCGCAGTAATCCTGCCCCAGTTCGGATCCTCTCCGTAAATGGCGGTTTTAACCAGGTTTGAATGGGCAATGGCCTCGGAAGCTCTGAATGCATCTTCCCGGCTTTGCGCGCCTTTTACGGTAATACTTGCCACCTTGGTGGCGCCCTCACCGTCCTTTACCACCATCTTGGCAAGATCGTAACAGACCTCATCCAATAGGGTCTGGAACGCGGCAAAAGACGGCTCATTGCCGACAATTGCCTCCCCTTCCCCGCTGGCCATGCAGACCAGCGTATCATTGGTGCTGGTGTCTCCGTCCACGGTGATCCTGTTAAAGGAGCGTTCATTGGCATGGGTGAGGGCCTGTTTCAGGTCTTCTGCACCTATGGTGATGTCTGTAAGCACATAGGCCAGCATGGTGGCCATATCCGGCCGGATCATGCCGGATCCTTTGGCAATCCCGAGGATTGAGAATTCCCTGGCCCCGCTATCCGTTTTTATCCTTCCGGTTCTCCGGACAATTTTACGGCAGGTATCTGTGGTCAGGATGGCATCGGAAAAATCTTCAAGACCTCCCTCTACCAGGGCTGCGGTGACCTGGGGGATACCGGATTCAAATTTTTCCATGGGCAGAGGCGCGCCAATAACACCGGTGGAGGAAACCATAACCAGATCCGGTGAAATACCCAGTGCCCTGGCTGTCGTCTCAGCGGTGTTCTTAGCATCTGCCAGCCCCTGTTCCCCGGTAAAGCAGTTGGCATTGCCTGAATTGGCAAGGATAGCCTGAATGCGTCCGTCAGCAATGGTTTTCCTGCCGAGGGTTACCGGGGCGGCCACCACCTTGTTCCTGGTAAACAGCGCGGCACCAACTGCAGGCTTTTCAGCATATATCAATCCTAAATCTTTAAGACCGTTTTTTTTGATTCCGGCGGCAATTCCGGCAAACCTGAATCCGTTCATGGGATCTGAAACTCCTTTTGAATATCCGTAGCTCAAAAAAACAATCCGACATAATAAGACGGATGTTAACAGATGTAAAGTAGACAGAAGTTTATATTCCGAACCAGGGCCCTTTTCACTCCCCCTTGACACACCCTCCCAAAGATAATACTTGTATGTGCAACACAAAAGGAGAGGCCATGGATGCGCCAAAGGAAAATTTTTTAGATACCTGTCTGTTTTTTAATACCAACGCCTTTTCCAGGCATCTGCTCAAGCTTGCTGAAACCGAATTCAAGCCTTTGAAGATTTCTCCGGCCCATGCTTCCCTTCTCCTGCTCGTCTTTGAAACCCCCGGAATCAGCCCCAAGGATTTAAGCCGGCTGCTTCAGCTCAACCCTTCCACCATTACCCGGTTTATTGATGCGCTGGCCAAAAAAAAGCTGGTGCGGAGGAAAAACAAGGGAAAGGCCGCCTTTATCTACCCCACCCCGAAGGCGGAAACCGTTCGGGCGATGGTGGCAAATGCGTATAAAAACCTCTATCTGAAATATTCAGAGATACTGGGGCCTGAAACTGCCATCCTGCTCTCCCATAAAATTTCCAGGGCAAATGACCAGGTTAAGGCTGCCCTTGCTGATACCCCGTAACTGCGAATAAGGGCTGGAATTATGACAAATTTTAAGCTGGTCATTGAGTACGACGGTACCCGGTTCTTCGGCTGGCAGCGCCAGACGGACAAACCGACCATCCAGGGTGAGCTGGAAACCGTTCTCAGCATTATTTTAAACCAGGAGATCAAGATCCACGGATCAGGACGTACCGATGCCGGGGTTCATGCCCGGGCCCAGGTTGCCCATTTCCACGCTGAAACCAATATCACGCCTGCGGTGTTGAAAAAAGGGGTGAACAGTTTGATGAAACATCCCATAGTTGTCCGGAAGTGTGAGAAGACGGCTGATGATTTTCATGCCCAGTACAAGGCCGTGTCAAAAGAGTACCGGTATTATATTTTGAACAGGCCTGATCCTGCTGCCGTGGGCAGGGATTACCTCTGGCATGTATACCGGCCCCTTGATGTGGATGCCATGAACCTTTGCTGCGGTCACTTGACCGGAATCCATGATTTCAAAGCCTTTGAAAATACAGGCAGCCCGAGGTCATCAACCATCAGGGAGGTTTATTCGGCCAATTGGACAAGGGAAGATGATGAACAGCTTGTGTTCAGGATCTCAGCTTCGGGGTTTTTAAAGAATATGGTAAGGAATCTTGTGGGAACGCTTAAAAGTGCCGGGACCGGCAAGATGAGCCCGGATGAGTTTCTAAAGGTTTTAAAGTCCGGTGACAGGACCCTGGCCGGTGCGACTGCACCGGCCAAGGGGCTGTTCTTACATCGGGTGGTTTATTAGTTTACCCTACTCTTCTTTGATCTTTTTCACGTGATAGTTGTAATGTGAAATAATATCACGCCTGTAAATCAATCCCAGGAATGCGCTTTTGTCATCTTCTTTCACAACGGGAAGTGCGTCGATATTCTTCTGGGTCAGTTTGTGCAGAACGGTGTTCAAATCCTCGGACGGCGTTGTGGTGATCAGGTCTGAGATCATGATGTCCTTCATTACAACCAGGTCTTCCAGGTGGCTTGTGAAAATAACCTCTCTGATATCGGTTGAGGAAAAAATACCTGAAAAATTCCCTTTACCGTTCATAACAGGGAAATAATGCTGTTTGGTGGTCTGGAAAATTTTCTTAAACTCACTGAAAGGCATATCCTCATTCACACAACGTACATCCTTGATCAGGTGGGTAAGGTTTTCCACCTTAATGGTCTGGAGGATATCCATCATAAACTCACCGGCATGGGCCGGGGAGTCCACCCTGGCCTTGACCTGGTTTTCAAATATGGTCCATCGTTTGGCCAGAAGGTAGCACAGGGAGCAGACCAGCAGGCTTGGCAGCAGCAGATGATAGGAGTTGGTCATCTCGCTGACAAATATGATGGTGGAGATCGGGGTGTTGGATACAGCCGTGAAAAATCCTGCCATACCGACAATTACAAAGGCACCGGGCTGGGTGACGACCGTGGGCATCAGCATGTTGAAAATTTTGCCCACAGCACCTCCCATGGCCCCGCCGATGACGACAGAGGGTCCGAACACACCGCCTGAACCGCCTGAACCGATGGAAAACGCCGTGGTGAAGATTTTACCGATGGCAAGGGCCAGCAGGGTTGCAATGGCCACCTTGTTGAAAATGGCGTCCTGGGCCATGCCGTATCCAAAGGCCAGGGTATAGGGCAGGAAGAAACCGATAATGCCGGTGAACAGTCCGCCGATAGCCGGTTTGATATGGTTGGGCACTTTAAGTTTTTTAAATACGTCAATCATACCGTAAAATACTTTAACATAAAGTACACCGGTAAGCACCAATACCCCGGCCAGAACAATATAAGGCCCGAGTTCCATGGGATTCTGGAATTTGAAATCCGGTGAATCAAATAATGACCCCCAGCCAAATACCAGGCAGAAAAGGCAATAGGCAACCACAGAGGAGATACCTGCAGGGATGATAACCTCGGATTCAAAATCAGGATCCCGGTATAGGACCTCTGCCGCAAAAAGGGCGCCTGCCAGGGGGGCGCGGAAGATACTGCCGACACCGGCCCCGATGCCGGCCGCCATCATGATCCGCCGTTCCCTCTCGGACAGGTTGAACTTTGTGGCAAGAAAAGAGCCGAATCCTGCACCGATCTGGGCAATGGGGCCCTCCCTGCCGCCGGATCCGCCTGTTGTCAGGGTGATGGTGGAGGCGATGGTTTTGATTATGGGGATTCTGCCCCGTATCAAACCGCCCTTGTGGTGGTAGGCGTCTATGGCCGCATCTGTACCGTGCCCCTCGGCTTCCGGGGCAAAGGTATATACCAGCCAGCCGGAAACAATACCGCCCAGCGCCGGAAGTATCAGCAGCATCCACCGGTTAAACGGGGTATCGGTATTTGGCAGCAAGAGGTGCTCGCCTGCCGGGTTTCCCGGTCTGTATCCTGCCATCATGTCCAGGAAATAGTGCATACCAAGACCGCACAGGTAATGGAACAGAACAGCACCTGAACCGGCAATAATGCCGATGAGGACAAAGTAGAACATCCATTTGCCGGCATATTTCAGGTCCACGCGTTTGCTGTTTTTGCTTTTTGTCTTGCTTACGCTCATTTTGGGTTCAGCCTTTTCTCAGACGTATTGTTTTATGCTCTTAGATCATTGATACCGCTGAGGATAATATCAAACAAAGTGGTTACATCTTTTTCTTCCAGGCAGGAGAAGGCCACCCGGAGATTTTTGTCTCCTATGGAGATCAGGCCGGTGCCGTAGTTTTCAAGGAGATGAACCCGTAATTCTTCCGCATTGACATCCTTGAGGCGGATACACATGAAATACCCTGAGTTAAAGGGGTATACGTCAAAGCCATCCGCATACTTGGGATCCTTGAGCACCTCTTTCATCTTCAGGGCACGGGCTTTAAGCAGGTCGAATTTTTCCTGCTTGAGACTGTCATAATTTTCATCTGCCATGGATTTGAGCAGAATGGTCTGGCTCAGGTGGGAGGCATTGGAAATATTACCGCGGATGCATCCGCCGGTCTTCTTTTCCAGGGCGTCGTACACCCCTTCAATATCGGTGTCTGCAGATATGCCGTAGGTAACAAAACCTGTTCTGAATCCCCATACATAATCTTCTTTGGTGGCGCCGTCCAGCTTTACGGCAAGCAGGCGCTCTGCTTTTCCTGCAATTTTGGCAAACAGGGATTCCTTTGAGGTCTCTTCCTCAAAGAAAAGGCCGAAATAGGCATCATCACATGCTGCCACGACATTGGTGCCCCCTTGTGCAATATCAATAAGGATGGCAGCAACCCTGTCCGCCTCTGTTTTGCTCAGGGTATAGCCGCTCGGGTTGTGCGGGAAGTTGAGCACGGTGATTATTTTATCGTTCTTTTCTGCCTGCTCCCGGATCACCCGCTCGAAATCATCAATGTTGAACTGGGTGAGGCCATCGTCATAGGCCTTGTAATGAACGATTTTGGCATGGTTTCTTACGCAGAATGTCATATTGTAGTTGCCCCACATCATGTCCGGCAGTACAATGACATCATCCTTATCAACCCACATGTCCGAAAGGACACTCACACCGTGGGTGATTCCCGAAGTTACCACCGGGAGGCTGACAGCCTGGTCCCCGAGGGAGGGGTTCTTTTTATACAGGTCTTTTTTCCACTGTTGCCGCAGGTCAGGGATACCGTAGGACGGCGCATAGGGAAGGTAGTTGTCCGGCTCAATACCGGTGATGAACCGGGTCACCGAAGAAAGGCTCAGTACTGAGGTGCCTTCCTTGGCAATACCGATGGTGGCGTTTATCTTATCCGCCTTTATCTTGGCTTCGGCACTCTGGCTTAAAATGCCCTTTGGAAAGAATAAGGCTTTTCCCATATCTGAAAGCATTTCATAAACATGGGGAGCGGCTTCCTGAATCGTGGTGTTGAGTTCCTGCGCAATTGGATTCATTTTTTAACTCTCTGTGTCGGAATGGTTGATAAAAAAAGCACTGCAGGGCCTGAAAAAAGAAAAACCCTGCGGTTCACGCTCCCGAAAGTACCAGGCAAGGCAAACCGCAGAGTTCATATAAAAAAACAGCGAATCTAAGCTTATCTTCTTTTGGATGCCTTGATCGGATTGATTTTCTGTTTTTTGGCAGCAACGGTTTTAACATGGGTGGCCACGTTGCAATTGCCGTTTTTCCACTTAAGAGAGGGATCCGGTGCTGCAATACAATAAACACCTGTGGAAAAATCAGTGGTTCTCTGACATCCGTTGCATTGGTCGACGATGGGAAGGCAATGGCCTTCATTATAACTGCAGCCTTCGGCGGTCATGAATACACAATCATCGCCTTCTCTTACGGTAGTACAAATCATAATACAAATCCTGTTTAGTTGTTTAAGTATAAAATTCAAGACACCTTTATACCGGGTGCTAAAGGTGCCGTTATTTATTTTATTTCTTTCCCTCTGGGAATATAACCTTGAACAAATATCATACCAACCAGATCTTGTCAATTAATGATTTATTCCTTATAGTGATATGGTTTTTGGCATTTACTTTTAAAATGCTGGGAAAAAAACCGGGGCTGATGTATATTCTTTTCATCACCCCCTGACCGGATTTAACCATAAATAACAGAGAAAACATGATTATTGAAGATGCCATAGAAGTCCTGAAAATAGAAGCCCAGAGCCTGCTTAACCTCACTGAGAAAATTGACGCCTCATTTGAAACCCTGGTTAATGATATCTGCTCATCCTCAGGCAGGGTAATCATTTGCGGCATAGGAAAATCAGGCCTCATCGGCAGGAAAATTGCCGCCACTTTGAGCAGCACGGGAACCAACGCCATGTTTCTCCACCCCGTGGAAGCGGTTCACGGGGACCTGGGCATGGTCAGCCGGGACGATGTGGTGATAGCCATATCCAACTCCGGGGAAACCAATGAGTTGAACCTGCTTCTCCCTGTAATCAAGGAAGTGGGCTGCCGCCTGGCCGGGTTTACCGGAAAACTGAATTCAACCATGGCCGGGTTTTGTGACCTTGTGATTGATACCGGGGTTGAAAAAGAGGCCTGCCCACTGAATATGGCCCCCACCTCTTCAACCACTGCCCAGCTGGCCATGGGCGATGCATTGGCCGTGGCCCTGATCAATAAAAAGAATTTTCAGAAATCCGACTTTATCCGGTCCCATCCGGGCGGTGCGCTGGGCCAGCGTCTCCAGTGCCGTGTGGGAGAGTTGATGCTGGATATAAAAGCATCCCCCTGTATTGAGGCCGGTGCGACAATGGCCCAGGCAGTCCTGTGTATGGACAAGTTCCGCCTTGGGGCCGTACTGGTTCTGGACGCGGCCGGAGAGCTGGCGGGGATATTGACAGACGGGGATATCCGGCACAGCATTGCCAAAGGAGGCCTGGATTATGACAAGACCCCGGTGGATGACGTCATGACAAAATCTCCCCGTTCACTGGATCCCGGAAGTTTTTTATACGATGCCCTGAACCTTATGGAGAAACACGAGATCACGGTATTGCCCATTGTGGGAGAGGATAATCAGCCGTCCGGTCTCCTGCATCTCCACGATATACTGGGTAAAGGAACCTTTAAATTCAACGGAGGCAGTCAATGAAATTCGGCAAATTCAGCACTGAGATACCCACCCTTGGCGAAGCCAAGATAGATTCTCCTCTGACCATGGAAGGTATTGCCAGGAAGGGAAAAGCCTGTGGTTCACGGTTTATTTCCGAAAGCTCCAGGGTAACGGTTGATGTGGATGTTGAATGTCTGAAGGGGGAAACTGCCGGTGAATTTCTCAGTTTTGAACAGGCCGGCCCCAGGGAAAAAATCTATTTTGACCCGAGCAAGCTTAAATGCGCAGTTGTTACCTGTGGGGGGCTGTGCCCGGGGCTTAACGATATCATCCGTTCCATTGTGCTTGAGCTCTATCACCTCTATAAAGTGAAAAATATTTTCGGCATCCGTCACGGTCTTCAGGGGTTTATTCCCGAGTACGGCCATTCTGTAATTGATCTTGATCCAAAGGCGGTATCAGGTATTCAGAACAAGGGGGGATCCATTCTGGGGTCATCCCGGGGCGCCCAGGATATAGATGCGGTCGTGGACTGCCTGGAAAGAATGGGGGTTGGCCTCCTCTTTATGGTAGGGGGGGACGGCACCCTGATGGCATCCAAAAAAATTGCTGATGAAATTCTGAACCGGAACCTGAAAATCTCGGTGGTCGGCATTCCCAAAACCATTGACAATGACATTTTTCTGGTATCCAGATCCTTTGGGTTTGACACGGCTGTTGACGTGGCCACCCTGGCCCTGAAAGGCGCGCATAACGAAGCTGAGGCTTATCCCAACGGGGTGGGTCTGGTAAAGCTCATGGGGCGGCACTCAGGGTTTCTGGCGGCCACGGCTGCCCTGGCCCAGGCCGATGCAAACTTTGTTCTGATCCCTGAAGAGGAGATTTTTCTTTATGGGAAAAGCGGATTTCTCCAGGCCCTGGAGAATCGTCTTGCAGTTGCCAAACATGCGGTCATTGTGGTGGCCGAGGGGGCGGGCCAGAACTTCTTTGATGATGAAGACAAGGAGTATGACGAGTCAGGGAATGTTAAACTCAAGGATATCGGTCTTTTTTTAAAGGACAAGATCAAGCAGTACTTTCAGTCCAAGGGAATGCCGATATCCCTGAAATATATCGATCCCTCCTATATCATCCGCAGCCTTCCGGCAAATGCAAATGATTCCGTGTTCTGCGGCCTTCTGGGACGTGATGCGGTTCATGCAGGCATGGCCGGAAAGACCAATTTGATTATCAGCTTCTGGAACAACCACTATGTCCACGTGCCAATGGCTGCCACTGCAGGCAAGCGGAAACACCTGGACCCCCGGGGGCGGCTCTGGCAGTCTGTGCTTGAGACCACGGGCCAGAACTCTTTTTTTACCGACTGATCTCCCTGAATTTTCCCCGTTTTACCGTAAGCAGGAACAGTTCCTTGTGCGGGCTTCCCGTGTTGTCAAATATGGTCTGGCCGGTTACCCCGTCGAACATCTGCCTGCCCTGGAGTGTCTCTTTCAGTCCCTCCCTTGAATCAACCTCCGGGTTCATGGCAGCCGTGAATAGAATGTTAGCCGTATCATAGGCAATTGCCTCTAAAAAACCGGGCGGCTCCTGAAAGACCTCCCTGAAGCCCTTGTCAAAATCCGCAGTGACCGGATTCCGGCTTTCCCCGAAGTATCCGTCTGAGATAACCGCGTTTTTGTTGTACCCCCTGGCCTGGGTCAGGAGGCTCTTCTGATGCCAGAGATTGGTGCCTAACAATACCATACCCCTGGCATCGTTAAACGCAAGTTGGGGCAGGATAAGATTGACCCGTGAGGGCGCATCCGGAATGAACAGGGCCTCGAAATCAATTTCAAGGCGGTCCTCATTGGCAACTTTTGAGCTGCGGCTGGAGAACTGGCGGCGCTCCTGGGAGGCTTCTGCCGGTTCGGCAGAAGAGGCAGGCTCAGGATCTGACATTTCTCCGTCCGTTTCCCCTGCCGGGCCGTCCGGAGATTCAGGCTCCGGTTCTTCAGGTATCAGGAACTCCGGAACCGGATAGTACTCCCCTGTCAATTTCTGCAGGGGAACAGTGAAATCGGTTTTTGTGCCGTCATAGGATTCTACGCCGACCACTTCACCGTTGAACTCATCCACAACGTTCCAGAACAACTCCATATACCGTTTTCCGTAGCGCTCTTCAGGATAAAGGATGGCCACTTTCTTCAGGCCAAGTTCCATGAAAATATAGGATCCAAGGGACTGGACCTGCATTTCCGGGGTAATGAAGTTGGAAAAAAGATAATCCCCCTGGAGCGGGAATTCGCTTTTCTGGGTGAGGGCAATCAGGGGAATTCTCATTTCCTGGGCCTGTTTGCCGGCCGCCTCAGGTACCAGCAGCGGGCCGACAATGCCAAGCACATTCTCCCGTGCCAGCTCCTCTACGCAAAGCGCAGCATGATCCGGGTCTGACCGGGTATCCTTTACAACGACCTTAAAGGGACGGCCGAATTTTTCAGACAGATCTCGGACGGCAAGCTGGATTCCCCTGAGGGTTTTCTGTCCGTAAACCTTGTATTTGCCTGACAAAGGCAGGAGGCAGCCGATGGTATCCCGGTTAAACGTAAGCTGTTTTATGCTTTTTAAAATATCTTTTGCCCCGGCGGCATGGGGGTGGCCGGGATAGTCATTTATAAAGCTTTCAAGCACGGGACGTGCAAGGGCATAGTCTTCACCGGCCGCATAATTGTAGCCAAGCCAGTACCTGAGAACGGACAGGGGAATGGTCAGGTTTCTGATCCCTGCAAATTCTTCAATGGTTTGGGGCGGAGTCTTTCCCAGGGTAGTCTCTATTGCGTCAATGATTTGCTTTTTTTCTTCCGCACCGTCCACTCCCTTTTCCATGGCCTTGTCAAGGGCCTGGTTATAGATCAGCAGCGCATCCTGAAAATTTTCCATGTCTGCAAATTTTTCCGCCTCAGCCATGAGGATGGGGATCAGGGAAACCGTCTCTTTTTTTTCTTCCTTTTTTTCAGGCGGGGGAGGGACCGGGCTTACCGGCGGCTTCGTACACCCCCATGCCAGAAACAGAGATAGTGTTACACCGGTCAGCAACAGGTGGCGGATGGTCTTTTTTTGTATCATTATAAATGTCATCTGGAGATTCTGTTTTGTTTTCTGTCCATTCTGCATTGCTGCCCTTTTATCAGGCCGGCCAACTATAAGTAAATTCCTGATTTATGTCAAAAACTCTTTTACCGCGGCCAGGGCTTTTGTCGTGTCTTGGGGATCCACCCATACAAGCCCGGGCTCCTTCTTGAACCAGGTGAACTGCCGTTTTGCATATCTCCGGGTATCCCGCTTGAGCAGGCGCACAGCCTCCTGGAAGTCAACCTCTCCCCTCATGAACATTCCCATCTGGCGGTAGCCTATGGATTGCATGGATTTGAGCTCCAGCGGGTATCCCTGTTCCACAAGCCCGTGTACCTCCTTGAGCAGTCCCTGGTCCAGCATGATATCCACCCGCTGGTTGATCCTCCGGTAGAGTTTTTCCCTTTCCATGTGAAGTCCCAGAGTCAGGCTTTGATAACGCTCCTCTTTAAAATCATGATCCTGCTGGCGTTGTGAAATAGGGGTGCCTGTTGTCTGGAATACTTCCAATGCCCGGACAATCCTGAATCCGTCATTGGGATGTATTTTACCTGCCGCTTCGGGATCGCAGGCTGCCAGGCGGTTGTGAAGTGCCTCCCCTCCCTGCTCTTCCAGCTCCCGGTTTAATTTTTCAAGGGTCTCTTCACAAATAGGTTTGCCCCGGAACAGGCCGTGGAGCAGTGCGCGGATGTATAACCCGGTTCCACCTGCAACAATGGGTAGTTTTCCCCTGTTGTGTATATCTTCAATGGCCCGGTCCGCCATTGCGGCAAATTTGCCTGCGTCAAACTCCTCCTTCGGGTCGAGGAAATCCACCAGGTGATGAACTGCGGCAGCCCGCTCTTCAGCATCCGGTTTAGCCGTCCCTATATCCATAAACTTGTATATCTGCATGGAATCCGCACCAATAATCTCTCCGTTGAATTCCTTGGCAAGTCTGATGGCAAACCCTGTTTTTCCGACCCCTGTAGGGCCGCATATGGTGATTATTTTTTTCATTCCCGGTTTATTGGACCTTTCTCTCTACTTTCTATATGGGATAATGGCGATAATGGTTGACATTATTCAGTATAAAGCTTTATAACATGGTTTTTTATTAATGAAAATTAATTAAATGATAAGATTGCCTATTAAAATATCAGGCATAAAAAACAAAAAGCAAAGATCTGTGACATCAGATATTTGTTTTATTTTCAACTAGAGGAGAGGATAAAAATGAACTCAACAAAAACCGGATCTGTAGTGGTGATTGGTGGCGGTATCTCCGGCATGCTCTCAGCCCTCGATCTTGCAAATTCGGGATTTTATGTCTATTTGGTGGAAAAAGGGCCTTCGATCGGCGGTGTTATGGCGCAGCTGGACAAGACCTTTCCGACAAATGACTGTGCCATGTGAATTATCTCACCCACACTGGTCGAGGTCGGCCGGCATTTAAACATTGAGCTTTTAACCCTTTCTGAGGTTAAAAACGTTACAGGTGAGAAGGGCAATTTTCAGGTAGAAATCCTTAAGAAACCCAGGTATGTCAGCGAAGACCTCTGTGTCGGCTGCGGTGCCTGTGCTGAAAAATGTCCCGGTAAATTTGATGACACGTACAACGCAGACCTTGCAACACGCAAGGCCGTATACGTTGAATATCCCCAGGCAGTACCCCTTAAGTACGCCATTAATCCCGATGTCTGCCTCAAGCTGACAAAGGATAAATGCGGTACCTGTGAAACCGTCTGCCCGGCAAATGCAATTGATTATACCCAGACGGAAGAGACCATTACCCTTGATGCGGGTTCCATTATCTTTTCTCCGGGATTTAAGCCTTTTGATCCCAGTAAATTTGATAATTACCAGTATGCAGACTATCCCAACGTGGTCACTTCCATGGAGTTTGAGCGGCTGCTTTCCGCATCCGGACCTACCATGGGTCATGTTACCACCTTTCCCAAACTGCCTGCAAAGCCCAAAAAGAAAAAAGACAAGCTGCTGGCGGAAAAACGGAAAGATCCCAAGAAGATCGCCTGGTTCCAGTGTGTCGGTTCAAGGGATATGAACAAGTGTGACAATCCTTACTGCTCCTCTGTCTGCTGTATGTACGCAGTCAAAGAAGCCATGATTGCAAAAGAGCATGCCGGCGGAGACCTGGACTGTTCCATCTTTTTCATGGACATGAGAACCCCGGGCAAAGAATTTGAAAAATACTACCAGAATGCCAAGGAAAAACACGGAATCAACTTTATCCGTTCCAGGGTCCATTCTGTCACGGAAGACCGGGATACCCATGATCTGAACATCCGCTATGCAGATGAGATGGGTCAGATTGTGGAAGATACCTATGACATGATCGTGCTTTCCGTGGGTCTTGAAATTACCCCTGAAACCAAAGAACTGGCCGACAAACTCGGTGTTGACCTTACGGACAACGGATTCTGCAAAACAGACTCCTTTGAACCGGTAACCTCTTCCCGTGACGGCATCTTTGTTTCAGGTGTGTTCAACAACCCCAAAGATATACCCGAGTCTGTTCTGGATGCCTCTGCTGCGGCCTCTGCTGCCGGTGACGCCCTGAGTGACGTCCGCGGCACCATGACAAAAGAGGTTGAAAAGATCGAGGAAACCAGTGTGGTTGGCGAACGGCCCAGAATCGGTGTGGTCATCTGCGACTGCGGATCTAACATTGCCGGCGTTGTGGACTGCCCGAGCGTGACCGAATATGCAAAGACCCTGCCCTATGTGGAATTTGCAGATGAGAGCCTCTATGCCTGTTCCCAGGATGCCCAGGACAAGATGGTAGAGTACATCAAAGAAAAGAATCTCAACCGGATCGTCATTGCAGCCTGTACGCCCAAAACCCATGAGCCCCTGTTCCAGGAGACCCTGAAAAACTCCGGTCTGAACAAATACCTGTTTGAGATGACCAATATCAGGAATCACAACTCCTGGGTTCATAAAAACAATCCCGACATTGCCACTGCCAAAGCCAAGGACCTGGTCCGCATGGCTGTTGCCAAGGCTGCCCTTGCAGAACCCCTGGCAGAAGAAAAGATCAACGTTAATGACTCCGTTATGGTCATCGGCGGCGGCTTGGCCGGCATGACGGCAGCCAAGAGTCTGGCTACCCAGGGATATGATACCCATATCATCGAGAAAAAAGATGCCCTTGGCGGTGAAGCGGTGAAGCTTTACAAGACTGCCCAGGGTGAAGATGTGGGTGAAAAACTTGCTGCCCTGATTTCCGAAGTGGAAGGCAATGAGAAGATCACGGTTCACACCAATACCACTTTAGAAGGTCTTGAAGGCTTTGTGGGCAACTTCAAATCTCGGTTGAAAACCAACGGGGAGGCCAAAGAGCTTGAACACGGGGTCGCGGTGATTGCCACAGGTGCAAAATCATCAGAGCCGACAGAGTACTGCTATGGTGAAGACGACAGGGTGATCAAAACCCTGGATCTGGACAGGATGTTTAAAGAGAACGACCCGAAGCTGGATGCGGTAAAAACCGCTGTTTTCATCCAGTGCGTCGGCTCCAGAGAACCGGAGCGGCCCTATTGTTCCAGAGTCTGCTGCACCCATTCCGTGGACAATGCCATTGAGTTGAAAAAACGGAATCCCGAAACAGATGTTTTCATCCTTTACAGGGACATCCGGACCTATGGCGAACGTGAACTGCTTTATAAAGAGGCAAGGGAGCTGGGCGTGATTTTTATCCGCTATGATGTGGATAAAAAACCTGAGGTTAAGGTTGAAAAAGACGGGGTTAAAATAACCCTGATTGATCACGTACTGAATCAGCCCGTAACTATTGAGGCAGACCTTCTGACCCTGGCTGCGGCCATTGAGCCCAGAAAAGACGAGCAGCTGGCCAATTTCTTTAAGGTGCCCCTGAATGACGAAGGGTTCTTTGTTGAAAAACATGCCAAACTCGGACCTGCCGAATTTGCCACTGACGGTGTGTTTGTGGCCGGTTCCGGACATTATCCCAAACCGGTTAACGAAGCCATTACCCAGGGCCGTGCGGCAGCATCCCGCGCACTCACCCTTCTGGCCAAGAAAGACAGCCTGTTTACCAGCGGCACCATTGCCACGGTGGACTCTGAAAAATGTTCCGCCTGCGGCGTCTGTGTTTCCATCTGCCCCTACTCTGCACCGGGGTTTGCTGCTGAGGGACGGTTTGCCGGTAAAGCTGAAATCAACCCGGTACTCTGCAAAGGCTGCGGCCTCTGCGTGGCCTCCTGCCGTTCAGGTGCACTGCACCTGAGGGGATTTGACACCAACCAGATTTTTTCACAGATATTTGCCCTCGGGGAAGTTGTGTAGAAGTGGTCTAAAGGAGAATTAAATAAAATGAGTGATAAAGAAATTAAAATCGTAAGCTTTCTGTGCAACTGGTGCTCCTATGGCGCAGCAGATCTTGCAGGGGTCAGCCGGATGGAATACCCGGCGGACATCCGGGTCATCCGGATTCCCTGCACCGGCAGAATGAGTCCTAAATTCGTTCTTTCCGCATTCAGGGAAGGTGCTGATGCGGTTTGGGTATCCGGCTGACATCCCGGTGAATGTCATTACCTGGATGGTAATTATTATGCACGTCGGAAATTCGCTTTAATGGGCAACCTGCTTGAGCATATGGGTATTGAAAAAGACCGGGTTCATTTCTCCTGGATCTCTTCTGCCGAAGCCACAAAATTTGTGGATGTGGTCAAGGAAATTTCAGACAAGGTACAGGCCCTTGGACCGAATAAAAAACTTGTAAAGGACTATAATTAAAATGGATACCTGTATACAAAAAATCAGGGAGATAGCAAGAGATCTCCTTGAAAAGGGTGAGGTTGAAAAAGTGATTGGTTTCGCTGACGGAACCATTCCCATGGCAACCAGTCCTGTAGCGATCTCCAGCAAAGATGATGTGGAAAAGCTGACATTTTCCTCCACCTGCGGACTGAATCTTGCCAACTACGCATCCAAGGAAAAAGGGAAAATTGCCGTTGTTGCAAAGGGCTGCGACTCCCGGAACCTTGTGACCCATATTGTTGAAAATCAGATTGACAGAGACAAGCTCTATATAATCGGCGTTCCCTGCTCCGGAATGGTGGACAAGTGTAAGGTTGCATCCAAACTAGAAGGGGAGATCACCGGGTTTAAGGAAGAGGGAGATACACTCTCCGTTTCAACGGCTGATAAAACCGTTTCCCTTGATAAAAAAGATGTCCTGCGGCACAACTGCCAATTCTGCACACACCGGAATCCGGTTCTTTATGACGTATTGGTTTCCGACCTTGTGGAAGAGCAGGCCCTGGACAATCCCTTTCCGGATGTGGATGCCATCCAGGCATTGGATGATGATGCCCGCTGGCAGCACTTCCAGGACCTGACCAAAAACTGTATCCGGTGCTATGCCTGCAGGAACGCCTGTCCGCTCTGTTACTGCCCCACCTGTTTTGTGGACGAATCCGGTCCCCAGTGGGTGGGCAAAGGCCAGAACAGCACGGATGTGGATACCTTTCATTTCCTGAGGGCTTTCCATTGCGCCGGCCGCTGCACAGACTGCGGCGCCTGTGTGGAAGCCTGTCCCATGGGAATCAACGTACGGGATTTCACCCGTAAACTGAACAAGGATGCCTTGGACATGTTCGGCTGGGAAGCAGGGCTGGATATTGCCAAACGTCCGCCTCTGGATGCTTACAGTCCGGATGATCCTAATGATTTTATCAAGTAACGCATAAAGGGTATGAAAATGAAATTCATAACAATTGATAAAAAGGACTGGACCAAAGGCATTGATAAATCAAGGGAGACCTATCAGCTTTTCGGTCCGGTTAAAGATGAAAACGGCTGTCAGATCAAACCGCTAGATGCGGATGTTCAGCCGGATATGAGTTATACCGACTCGGTGCTGTCCGCCAAATCCGTACTATTTCCCCAGACGGAGAAGATTCTGACCACCAGCCTGAATGAAAGTGCGGAAGACCACCACATCATGAAACGGGCAGATGCCGACTATACCCCAAGGGCAGTTGTCGGAATCCGTCCCTATGATGCAAAAGCCATCCAGCTGGTCAAGATGAACTTTGATACCGAAGACTACCGGGATCCCTATTGGTGTGATGCCTATGAGGCCACCACCTTTGTGGGGCTTGCCATTAACAAGCCCGGTCCCTTTGACTTCTCCACCTCCACCGGAACCGGTCCTTTCAGCGAGGAAGGCCTGGACATTCTTCTGGCGGACATGGATGACAAGTTCCTGGCCAAGGTGCTGACCCCCAAGGGCGAAGCCTTTGCCGCTGCCTGCGGATTCGATGCCGCAGCCGATGAAAAAGAGAGCCAGGTACTGCTTGACGTTCTCAGAAAAGAGGCGGAATCCGGCATCGGTTCTTCCGTTGAAACGGACAAACTGCAGGGGAAAACCATTCTGGACCTCCATGAAGCCCCCTTCTGGGATGATGTGGCATTTTCCTGTATCAACTGCGGTACCTGTACCTATGTCTGCCCCACCTGCTGGTGTTTTGACATCCAGGATGAAGCCAAACTCAAGGAATCCACCAGGTTCAGGAACTGGGATACCTGCATGTCCTCATTGTTCACCCGTCACGCAACCGGTCACAATCCCAGGGGGGAAAAGACCCAGCGGGTGCGTCAGCGGTTCATGCACAAGCTCAAGTATTTCCTTGATAAGTATGGTTCAGGGATCATGTGCGTTGGATGCGGCCGGTGCGTAAAGAGCTGTCCTGTCAACATCGATATCCGGCAGGTATGCGCCACCATGAACTCTTATGAGAAACAAGACTAGCGGACAAAGGAGAATGTAAGATGGAAAACCCCTATATGCCGTATCCGGTTCGCATTGATGATATTGAAATCGCTACGGAAGACAAGTCCCTTAAAACCTTTAAGTTTGTTTTTCTGAACGAAGGTGACGAGGAGAAGTTTGCCTACCAGGCCGGTCAGTTTGCAGAACTGTCCATCCCCGGTGTGGGTGAGATTCCCATAGGAATCGCCTCTTCCCCGGTGGAGAAGGGCTTTGTAAAATTTACGGTTTTCAGAACCGGTGTTGTTACAGCCCACCTTCATAATATGAAGGTCGGTGATGTCATGGGAATCAGAGGGCCCCTGGGCAACTGGTACCCCTGGGATAAACTTGAAGGCAAGAACGTGGTCATTATCGGCGGCGGATTTGCATTCACCACCCTGCGCTCATCCATTATCTATATGCTGGATCCGGCCAACCGGTCCAAGTTTAAAAATATCGACGTGGTATACGGTGCCAGGTCTCCCGGTATGCTTCTTTACAGGGAAGAACTCTACGAGTGGGAACGCCGTGATGACATCAACATGCATATCACCGTTGACGGCACCGACGACCCGGACTGGAAATACCATACCGGCTTTGTACCCCAGATCGTGGAAGAAAATGCACCCAAGGCTGATGCCGACACCTATGCCATCATCTGCGGGCCGCCCATTATGATCAAATTTACCCAGCCTGCACTGACCAAGCTCGGGTATAATTCCGAGCAAATCATCATGTCCCTTGAGAACAGGATGAAGTGCGGTATCGGTATGTGCGGCCGATGTAATATCGGTAAGGAACTGGTGTGTAAAGACGGGCCTGTCTTTACCCTTGAAGAGATCAACCAGACGCCGAAAGAGTACTAAAAAACAGAGGTTCAGACGCACTGAATTTTTTGAAAACAAAGACTGATTCTTTGTTGACAAGTATACATTGCTGAGATATGTTTAGTTTTCAATTATCAAAGCGACTATTGAAGTGAAGACAGTACGTCTGAAATGATAAGCAAGAAAAAAACTTTTTTTAGGAGGAAATGGTAAATGGCAACAGTAGAATTTAACGGAAAAACTTTTGAAATAGATGAAGACGGCTTCCTTCTTGATTACAATCTGTATTGTGACGAGTGGGTAGAATATGTAAAAGGCCAGGAAGGTATTGACGAGCTGAACGACGAGCACTGGCAGCTGATCAAAGTTCTCCAGGACTACTATGAGAAAAACGGTATTGCTCCCATGGTACGTGTTCTGTCCAAGCTGACCAAGTTCAAACTGAAACACATCTACGAGCTGTTCCCCTCAGGACCTGGTAAAGGTGCCTGTAAAATGGCCGGTCTTCCCAAACCGACCGGTTGTGTATAGTAAAACTGCTCTTTAGTTTTTCTGTTTAGTTTATAAAGGCCCTGTTTGCAAAAACAGGGCCTTTATTGTCTCTGCGAAACAGTCCATGTATCCTATGAGTTTTATCTAAGGAGTTATAGTTGATCGACGACACCAATAAAAAGATTCTAAACAGTATTCAGGTTGATTTTCCCATCCATCCCAGACCCTATAAAATCATTGCCGAACGCTTGGGTCTGACCGAAGACGATCTCATAGAGCGCATCACCGCAATGAAAGACGAGTATCTCATCCGCAGGATCGGGGGGAACTTCAGCCCGGACCGCCTCGGATATCACTCCACGCTCTGCGCCGCCCAGGTGGATGAAGAGAAAATAGAGCGCTTTAAAGAGGTTGTGAATGCCTTTCCCGGGGTCACCCACAATTACCGCAGGGATCATAAATTCAACATCTGGTTTACCTTTATCGCCCCTTCGGTTGAGATCATTGAAAAAAACCTTTCAACCATTGCTGAAAAAACCGGGGTGACCACCATTTTGAACCTGCCAGCAACCCATGTTTTTAAAATTTCAGCGAATTTCAAGGTATGACGATCCTCAGGGCGGCACTGGTCATTCAACACTGCCCTGCGGGTAATTTCGACACTAACCTGGCCCGGACCCTGGCCGCAGTATCCCGGGCTGCCGCCCGCAAGGCCGACGTTGTCGTCTTTCCTGAAATGAATCTAACAGGTTATGTCACAGGAGAGAAGATCGGTTCTGTTGCCTGTCCTGTGGAATCCCGATGGATACAAAAGCTTCAGCAGGAATCCGACAGGCACAATCTCATCATTCTAACAGGACTGGTAGAGCAGGAAACAGAGAGCCGTCTCTTTGCGACGCATCTGATTATACGGCCCGGTCTTTCCCCTGCTTACTATCGGAAACTTCATCTGTCGCCATTTGAAGCCCGTTATTTTACACCGGGGGACAGGGTTAGGGTCTTTGAGGGAAAAGGGGTTAATTTTGGTATTCAGCTCTGTTATGATGCCCATTTCCCTGAATTGTCCACCTCAATGGCGTTGAAGAAAGCAGATATCATATTTATTCCCCATGCATCGCCGCGAGGCACTTCCGATGAAAAATTCACCTCCTGGATGCGCCATCTGACTGCCAGGGCTTTTGATAACGGGGTTTTTGTGGTTGCTGTTAATCAGACCGGTGAAAACGGAGACGGACTGTCATTTCCCGGTGTGGCACTGGCCATCGGACCTGACGGCCATCTGGTATCAAAAAATACGGGAAATATTGAGACCATTCATATGGTGGAGATGGATATGGATGCCCTGGACCGGGTCAGATCCCATAAAATGCGGTATTTCCTTCCAAACCGCCGTGCAAACCTTGTTGATGAATAAGGCCCTTACCCCGGCATTTCCCCTGTTCCCGCCATCTTATTGCTTGATCAATGATCTCCGGTTCTGGATATAGGCATTACGGATGGCAACGTAAGGATCCAGTGAAGCGTCCTTCAATGCTTCATAATCACCGATCCTGAAAGAGGTCCTGTTGGTTTTATCAAGCGCCCAGAGTCCCCATGAAAGTTCCCAGGGCTCCACATAGTTAACCGGTGTGATAAACCAGTCCCCTGCCCTGCCCACGGCATCCCTAAGGGTTGACGGACCCAGAACCGGTAGAACCAGGTAGAATCCGTCACCAATGTTATAGGACCCGAGCGTCTGCCCCAGGTCCTCGTCGTAAAGTTGGATATCCATATGCTTCTGGGCAAAGTTGTTAAATCCCAGTATACCGATGGTTGAATTGACGAAAAAGGCTGAAAACTCGTTTGCAGCGCCTTCGGCCTTGCCCTGAAGAATATTGTTTACAAACCGGACCGGAAAGAGAAGATTGTGAAAGAAATTGCTGATACCGCTTCTCACAGGTGTGGGAACAACAAATTTATACCCTTGGGCAATGGGTTTCAGTCCGTAAAAATAGAGATAGTCGTTAACCGTATACATGGCATAGTTGAAATAATATAGGGGGTCTGCCACCATCTGGGAATCTTCGGCTTGAGTATCATATTCATCAAACAGGTCATCACCCAGATCGTATTCGTCTGTCTGAAGTTCTTCTTCTGCCTGGGCCAGGAGGAATATATCCTGGTTGAAATCTCCCTTCCAGTCATCTTCTGCCGATACATAGCCGGTTGCAATAGAGAATATTATAATGCAGAGCAATAGAGCCGGGATCTTTTTCATTGGTCAACCTTTTCCCTTAATTGTGTAATGATATCCTCCGGGGTCTGCGATACCTTTTGCCGGTACTGCTCCCTGTAGTTGGCAGCCATTGACACGCCTTCGATTTTTATATCGTAAATTTTCCACTCCGATGAATCACGCTGGATCATCCTGTATACAATGGGGACGTGAAGATCCCCTTTTACCAGTTCGGTTGAAATATCAATTCTGAATATGTTTTTCTTTGGCTTTAAGGAACGGGTATCCAGGTAAAGGATACTCACATTCTGTACGTCCTGGCCTGCTAATTTGGGAAAATAGGTTTTTGAAATCAGTTTTGAAAAATAATGTATGAATTCCTCACGCTGCCTGGTGGTAAACGATCTGTACTTTGGCCCCAGGGCAAGCATGGAAAAGGTGTTAAAGTCAAAAATCTCAAGTCCTTTATCATACAATGTCTGTTCCTGAACTGCCGGGTCAGCTATCAGGTCCGGATCCTTCACTATTTCCAGAACTTCTTCCACACGGAGTTTAAGATGGGACTCAGCCTGGCCTGCCTTCTCTTTTGCCATATCGTCGACACTGGCTAAGGCAGCATTAGGTACAAGCAGGAGGCACCAGCAGATTAACAGGTATTTTTTTACGGATTTCATCTTCTGTCCAGGGGGTTATGGGTTTTCATCACTGAAAATAAATTTTCTGATCAGGGATTCAATATCAAGAGAGGCTTCGGTATTATAGACTTCATCTCCGTCCTCGAGCATGATATCTCCTCCGCCCGGTAAGATAGCAATATATTTTTCGCCTATTATACCAGAAGTTTTCACCGAGGCAATACTATCCTCGGAGATTTCTATGGTATTGTTTATTTTAAAAACCACTTTTGCCACCAGGCGCTCCGTGTCAATTGAGATTTCAGATACATTCCCGATCTCAACACCTGCCATTTCCACCCTGGCGCCGGCTTTAAGGCCGCTGGCAGAAGAAAAGTACCCGTGAACGGCATACTGGTCCCCCGGAAATATGCTGAACTGCCCGATTACCAATACCAGATATCCGATACAGAAGAATCCGACGAGAACAAATAGGCCGACATAAAGTTCAATATTTTTTTTCTTCATAAACCCGTCCCTCAGTTGTTTGGCCGGAGCTGTCCGGCACTCTCTAACTCTCTTTTCCCCGGATAAAGGCATCAATGGTTGCATTATGTGAATGGAGTATCTCTTCCGTGGTGCCTTCAAAGATTATTTTTCCATTGTCCAGCATGGCGATGTGCTGGGTGATTTCGAAAATTTCAGGGATATCATGACTGACAATGACCGCCGTGAATCCGAACTGTCTCTGGTATTCGGCAATCATATTATGGATATTATTTCTGCGGACCGGATCAAGCCCTGTGGTCGGCTCGTCAAAAAGGACCGCTTTGGGGTCTGTGACCAGGGCACGTGCAAGGGCAACCCTTTTGCGCATGCCCCCGGACAGTTGTGACGGATATTTTTTTTCTGTTCCTTCCAGCCCGAGCACCTGCATTTTTTCGTTTACCTTTTCAGGAATATCCGGCCCGGGTTCAGGTCGCTTCTCGGTGAGCGGCAGGGCGATGTTTTCATAGACATTCAAAAAATCAAACAGGGCGTTGTCCTGGAACATATATGAGATTTCCTTGTGAAATCCCTGCCGGTTTTTTTTACTCATATCACCCAGGGACTCTCCTTTGATCAACAGGTCTCCTGAGTCCTGGGTGAGCAGGCCGATAATGTGCTTGAGCAACACTGATTTCCCTGTGCCGCTTTTTCCGATTACAGCGGTAATCTCTCCCTGGTGGATGGAGAGGTTGACCCCTTTCAGCACCGGGTTCCGGTCAAAGCTTTTGTAGAGGTCAATGAGCTGAATAAAGGGGTGGGACATGGGCTACACCAGAATAAAGGTAATAATATAATCTGCGATCAATATCATGATGCAGGAGTTGACAACCGCATTGGTTGTGGCAAGGGAAACCCCTTTGGCGCCCTGCCCCTTTTCTTTGCCGATATGGGCAAAAAAACCCCTGAAACAGCAGATCGTGGTAACGATGACAGAGAAGACTAAGGCCTTGGTGAACCCGCCGTTTACATCAGCCATGGTGATACTTGAAATCACCTTGTCCAGATAAACCGAAGGGCTGATACCCAGCATGAGTGAACCTGTCAGGTAACCGCCGAATATTCCCACCATATCAAATAAGGCTGTCAGGAGCGGATAACTGATCAGGGCAGCCACCAGACGGGGAGAAAAGGTAAACCGTACAGGGTGGATACCCATGGTCTCCAAGGCATCTATCTGTTCTGACATTCTCATGACGCCGATTTCAGCCGCCATGGCTGACCCGGCCCGGGCCGCGATCATAATGGCGGAAAGCACCGGACCCAGTTCCCTTATCATGGTCATGGCAACGGCAGAGCCCAGCGCCGCCTCTGAGCCGAACCTGACCAGGGTATGATATCCCTGGAGCCCCAGGACCATACCCGTGAATAATCCGGTCAGGGCAATGACAAACATTGACTTTGCCCCGATAAACCATACCTGTTCCAGAATTTTTGAGAACTGGAAGGGAGGGGTAAGTATCTGTACAACGCCTGAGGCCAGAAAAATGGCAAGCCGTCCCGCAGATTCCGTCTTATATATTGCGCTTGCCCCGATTATTTCCAACTGATGTCTGAACATACAGGGCTTATATAAAGTTTAACCTGAAATTACAAGTAGGGATAATGTGTGAAATCGTAGGGAATGGGAAGAAATTTGTAAAAAAGTGTGAAAGAAATTGACACGTATGGAAAAATCAAATACGTACTAAGAACACCTGCACGGATGATTACCACCCACCCGGATCAAATCACCTAATCTTAGATGGCAGCGGCAGGTGACTACCATTAAACCACAGGGAGGCCGATATGGCCCAGAAAATTACCCTGAGCATACCGGATATGCTCCATGAAAAAGTGAAAGAGTGGCGCAGTTCATTTAATTTTTCAAAAATGTTCCAGGAGGCGCTTACAGAGGCTATCCAAAAGAAGGAAGAGCTGCAGAAAAGGTTTTCCGAAGAGTTTGATATGCCGGATATTGTCAAACGGCTGCGCCAGGAAAAGATGGCCTGGGAGAACAACTACTATAAGGCCGGAAAAAACCAGGGCATCCGCTGGGGCCGCTCTGCCCGCTATGAAGATCTGTTATACGTGCTCCATTATGAGGATACGTATAAACTTATCGGACACCCCGATTATAAATCCTATTTTCAGGAAATCTATGAAGCCCATGAGCTTGGGAAATACTCCTCAGAAGGCGGTGTTGATCATGAACGCAAGTTTATGGACGGCTGGTTTGACGGTGTGAATTCCTTCTGGAATGAAGTCAAGGAACAGATTTAAAATAATTCATCAGGCCGGCGATCAGAAAAAATCAAAGACCGGAAATAAGGTCATATCCAGGGAGTGACAGGTGAAAATGAAAGATACGCAAATGATACTCGGAATTGATGTTGGTTCTGTTTCTGTTTCCATATCAGCCATTGACGGCAGGGGAAAACCGGTGTTTCATGACAGTTCATATCACCACGGTGAGGTCAAAAAAGCGCTGGCGGGTCTGCTGGAAAAGATATCCTTAGGTTCTGTTGTCCACGTTGCCAAAACCTCATCCACCCCGTCATTTATAAACGCTGACAGCATTATAGACGAACAGGTTGCCATCATCAGGTCTGCACGGCGGATTTATGGGGATGAAATTGACGCCATACTATACATCGGCGGGGAAAAGTTCTCCCTGAGTTTTTTTGACGGGGTCGGCAACTATACCGGTGCCAAACACAATACCTCATGTGCGGCGGGTACGGGCAGCTTTCTTGACCAGCAGGCCGGCCGGCTGCATCTGGCAGGATCCGCGGAAATCTCAGCCATGGCACTGGAAAATCAAAAGAAACGTCCTGATATTGCCACCCGCTGTGCAGTCTTTGCCAAAACCGATCTGATTCACGCGCAACAGGAGGGATATGATATCCGCCAGATCTGTGACGGACTTTGTTTCGGACTGGCCAAGAATATTGCCAATACCCTGTTCAAGCAAAAACAGCCGGCGGGCAAGGTGCTGTTCTGTGGCGGTGTATCCAAAAATACAGCAGTGCGGCGTCATCTGGAATCCATCACCAATGTTCGTTTTACAACGGATGAGTTTTCCCTGGCGTACGGGGCCATGGGGGCCGCTCTATGCCTGAAGGATGAACTGGACACCCGGGCGTCACAGGACCTGGTTCAGCCCGGAATCCGGGAAACCATCAATGATTATTTTTCAGATCAGGACAGGAAATGCGGATACCGGTATCCCGAACTGGAATTAAGGCTTTCGGCATATCCTGATTTTACCGCCTTTGCCTCCTTTGACAATGACGGTGTTGAGGTGGATGTGTACGATGATCCTTCCGCAAGGCGTATTTCCCATGGTTTTCTCGGCCTTGATGTGGGGTCCACCAGCACAAAGAGCATCCTTGTGGACCAGGACGGAATCCCGGTTGCAGGATTTTATACAAAAACAGCCTCCCGGCCGGTTATGGCAGTGCAGCGCCTCTTTAAAGCCTGTGATCGGTTTTTACAGGACTTTGACTTAAAGGTAAGAATTAAAGGGTGCGGGACCACGGGGTCAGGCAGGCGGATTTCCGCTAAAATTATCGGGGCCGACATTGAACCGGATGAGATCACCGCCCATGCAACAGCTGCGGTAAATCTTAATCCCGACGTTGATACCATCATCGAAATCGGCGGTCAGGACGCAAAATTTACCCTGCTTCGGGACGGTATGGTGACCTCCTCTGTAATGAACACCGTATGTGCAGCAGGAACCGGCAGTTTTATCGAAGAGCAGGCCTCCAAGCTGGACTGTCCCCTGTCAGAATATTCCAGACGCACTGAAGGGGTCACCTCCCCGGTCTCCAGTGACCGGTGTACGGTTTTCATGGAAAGGGATATCAACTATTTCTTTGCAGAGGGGTATGAAAAAAACGAAATACTGGCCTCTGTGCTCCACTCCGTACGGGACAACTACCTGACCAAAGTAGCCAATGTTGCCAAAATCGGGAACCAGGTGCTGTTCCAGGGGGCAACGGCAAGAAACAAGGCACTGGTGGCTGCATTTGAGCAAAAGCTTCAAAAGCCCATCCACGTATCAAGATACTGCCATCTGACCGGTGCCTTGGGTGTGGCACTGATGGCAATGGAGATGGAGGGCCGCGGAGAGATTGTCCGGACCGGGTTCAGGGGATTTTCCCTCTGGCGGGAGGAAATTCCGGTAAGACAGGAAACCTGCCGCCTTTGCACGAATCACTGCAAAGTCACCATTGCAGATGTCGGCGGCAGTCCCCAGGCCTACGGGTTTCTCTGCGGCAGGGATTACGATACCCGGAAACGGGTCAGCAAAAAAGACGAATATGATCTGCTGTCCCTCCGGCGGAAGGCTTTGAAGGTCAGTCCTTTAAAAGACTCCGAATCCAAGGAAATAACCGTCGGCCTTCCCGATGCCCTCCACATGACCGAGGATCTTGAATTCTGGCAGGTGTTTTTTAAAAAACTGGGCATACGGACCCGTTCCAGCCGTCACCTTAAGGATCCTGTTAAATTGGGAAAGAAAACCGCAGCTGCGGAGTTCTGCGCACCGGTTGTGGCGTTGCACGGCCATGTGGATTTTCTTCTTGAAAAGACAGACCTGGTTTTTCTTCCCTTTTACTTTGAGGACAAAACCAGGGACGACGGAAGACGGCAGCACTGCTATTATACCCAGTTCACCCCTGCCATCCTTGGCGGGTACAGTGAGAAACACAGGATTCTTTCCCCGACAGTCAGATATCTGTACACCAGTTTTCATACCAAAATGGAATTGTATACCTGCCTTAAAAAGGTAGTCCCTGTTTCATTCTTCGATGTGTCCCAGGCCTTTGACAGGGCCTCCGCAGCCAAAAAGAAGCAAACCGCAGCATTCAAGTCGCTGTATCAAAACCATTCAGCAAAAGGCGGGAACCGGGGTTCCGTGGATGTCCTGCTTCTTGGCCGTCCATACACCGTGCTTTCCAATGCAATGAACAACAATATTCCCGGAATTTTTTCAAACCTTGGAATTAAAACTTTTTTCCAGGATATGCTGGATCTGGACGGGGTTGATACGGGTTTAATTGAGCCGCTTCTAAACGAGATCCACTGGAAACACGCCGCCGATATCCTTAAGGCAGCCCTGCTGGCCGCGACCCGGGATGACCTTTACCCCGTGTATATTTCCTCTTTTAAATGCGCCCCTGACTCCTTTGGCGTCGACTATTTCAAAGAGATCATGGAAAAGTTCAACAAACCCTACCTTGTGCTGGAACTGGATGAACACGACTCAAGCGTCGGGTATGAAACCAGGATTGAAGCCGCGGTCAGGGCTTTTAAAAATCATGCCGGACAAAAAGACATCCCTCTTCTTTCCGGAAGAACTTCCTTCAGGCCGCGGTTTACCAGGGAGCTTGATAACAAGACCATTATTTTTCCAAACTGGGATTCCATTACCGGGCATCTGATCGTGAATATCCTGAAGAACGAGGGATATAATGCCGTTCTCATGGAGGAAAACGAAGAGACGCTGAAAAAAGGACTGTTGACTAATACCGGCCAGTGCCTTCCGTTAAACGCGGTTGCAGCAGGGTTTATTCATACGGTTAAGCAACACGGACTTGATCCGTCAAAAACCGCTCTCTGGCTTAACGATTCCGAAATCGCCTGCAACATCAAAATGTACCCTTACCATATTCAGAAGATTTTCACCCGGGAAGGAAACGGGTTTGAAAAAGCCCATATATATAAGGGAGAGCTATCGCTGTTTGATATCGGTGTGAAAGCATCCACCAACACCTATTTTGCATATATGTTCGGCGGGCTTTTCAGAAGTATCGGCTGTAAAATCCGCCCCTATGAGATCAACAGGGGAGAAACCGACCGGGCTCTGGATGCAGCGGCCGCCATCATGGGAAGTGCATTCCTGACCGGAGGCTCAAATGAAAAAGCGTTAAAAGAGATCATGTCCATATTCAGCCGGATTCCCAGAAAAGCGGAAAACCGGCCTAAGGTCGGTATTTTCGGTGATCTTTATGTCAGGGACAACAGTGCCATGAATCAGGATCTCATCCGGTTTATTGAGGATAACGGCGGGGAGGTGGTCACCACACCTTACTATAAATACGTGCAGATCATTGCCAACTCATACTTTAAAAAATGGTTTAAGGAGGGCAAATACTTCAGCCTGATCTCCAACAAAGCCATGCTGACCGCCATGAAGACCATGGAGAAGAAGTACTATGGTTACTTTGAACCCTTTCTGGACGGTAATTCACTGAGGGTAACCGAATCCTATGAAAATATTCTTGAGGAATACGGGATTCTGCCAGAGCACACCGGGGAATCCATGGACAACATACTGAAAATCCATCACATTGTCCGTGAGCATCCTGATCTTGCCCTGCTCATCGGTGCCAATCCGGCCTTCTGCTGCCCGGGGTTAGTCACAGAGGCCATGGCCGAGCAGATAGAGAAAAAGGTCAAGGTGCCCATTGTGAGCATTACCTATGATCTTTCAGGCGGTAATAAAAACCGGGTGGTGGTACCCTTTCTCAAATATCTGAGACAGCACCCTCACTCTCCCCAGAGCAGGAAGGTTTCTGTCTGACGTTTCCCGGGCAGGTATGGTTTGATGTCCGGATATTTGAGTAGAAAGTCATTCTGAAACTCAATTCTCTGGACATTAAGCCGGTTGTGGGAATCCACTGCCCGGCGATACCTCAGATAATACTCGTCATAGTTTTTAAGGGCCTCTTTATCCTTGAGCTTCGTTATCTTATCAAAATTTTCATAGGTGTATTTCAGCAGGGCCTCGAAATTATTCAGGTAGGTTTCAAGGCTGTTATAATGCTGAACAACGTTACGGTTCGTGTAGAATAGCTGGATATGGTAGACCCAGTTCAAATCCTTTTTCACAAAGTAGGATTTATAATCGGAGGTGAATTTCACCATCCGATTTATGGCAGCCTGGTTCTGTGATATGAGCACCCGGAGTTCAGCTATAAATTCAATGGTGCGCTTTAACTCAATTACCCTGGACTCTACCTTTGACATCATTTCAAGGGTAACCAGGGCTTTATCAAGCCTCTGGGTGGTATTTGACAGGGTTTCGCTGAACCTGACCACCTGCCGGGTCAACGGCGGCAGATGGGCATATTTGAACTTTTCCTTCATCTGCAGATAAAGATAGACTTCAGAAGCTGCCATTACCGAAAAAGTGGTCATGAAGATCATGAACAGGATCACACCGGATCTTTTCCTGGATTTGAAAATAAAGTAAGGGGTGGTAACAGGGGCTGCAAGCACCAGGAGGGCCCACCATTTGGGATGGGCGCGTTTGTGACATTCATAAAACATGAGACAGCCCAGGATCAGCGCATATGGAAGATAAATATAGTACAAATTCTATAAGTTCCTGTTGGTTTTGATGTGATAGTCCCTGCCCCGGGTGGTTATTGAAACCGCACCGTGGAGATCGGTTCTATAGATTCTGATGCCCTCTTTCCGGTACCTTTTTAAGGTGTCGGGGTGGG
Organism: Desulfobacterales bacterium; assembly: GCA_022361395.1. Classification (GTDB taxonomy): domain Bacteria; phylum Desulfobacterota; class Desulfobacteria; order Desulfobacterales; family Desulfobacteraceae; genus Desulfobacter. The sequence continues at coordinate 41,312 of JAKSAX010000484.1, forward strand.
GGAATCCGTATCTGTTATTATATCCACAAGATACTATTACACTTTCAGGATCGACTTTATCAAGGAAAATCTTGGTACTTGACCCCTTGCTGCCGTGATGGGGGGAGAGCAACACTTTTGATTCCAAAATATTATTCCCTTCAGCGCCAAGGGCATTTTCCCTGGCTGCTTCGATGTCACCCGGAAACAACATTGAAAACTGCCCGTAGGAAATCCGGCAGACCAGGGAGTTGTTGTTCCGGCTTCCATAGTCCCTGTTCACCGGATGGACAGACAAGCCTACCTCATCAAAGCGGAAAACGCCCGGTGCCCTGCCCGGCTGCCACCGGAGAACCTCTCTTTTTTCAGCCAGATGTTCCAGCCGTACAAATGCCGCTGTGGTATTAGTATCCCGGTTTCTGATCCAGCGCTTGACCCTGAAATTTTCCAGGATAAAGACCAGGCCGTTCATATGATCTGACTCAGGATGGGAAAGAATCACGGCATCCAGGGTTTTGATCCGGTGCCGGAAAAGAAAGGGGCCCACCACATACCTGCCCACGTCAAATCCGGAAGCACCTGAAAATCCCCCGCCGTCAATAAGAACCACCTTTCCCGAGGGCATTCGGACCACAGCGGCATTTCCCTGGCCTACGTCCAGGATGGTAATATTAAGGTCATCCCGGAAAAATCTTTGCTGAATTGACAGACCGGCGCAGACCCCACCAAAGGCCAGCGAAATGCTTAAAAAGCAGACCCCTGCCTTTCTCCGGTGGGTAAGGCAGAGGTAAACTCCTGCCATGAAAATATAGGTAAGGCCGACCTCCCACCAGGTGGGTGTGATGATCCGTGACCATGACCAGTCAAACCCGGTCAGAAATACTATGAACCGGAGACAGAGGATAAGTATTTCAAAGTTAAGATCAAGAATACCGTATGTCAGCCCTTCAGCACCGGGAAACAGAAACATGGATACCAGCCCGAGAAAACCGAGGGGCAGGCAGATAAATCCCATTACCGGCACCAGTATGAGATTTGATATGATCTGGACATGAGAGAGCATATTAAAGTACCGGGCAATCAGCGGAAAGGTGCCCAGCCCTGCGAAAAAAGTCACAAAGACCGCACCTGACAAAATGGCTATGGCCCTGTTATTCAGCACCCATTGGCCCTGCAGGTATTGCCCCGGGAGCCTGAACCCGAGGAGAATGAAGAGCAGCGCGGAAAAAGAGAGTTGAAAGGAGATAGAGAACAGGGCAGCGGCATCCATGATAAGAATGATAATACCGGCAAGGCACAAGGTATTCAGGGAATGGTTTTCCTTTTCAGCCAGAATGGCAAACATAAACACCGCGGTCATGATAAATGCCCGCTGGGTGGAAGGTGAAAAACCTGCAAACAGAGCATAAAACAGGAGTGGAAACAGGGTCAGCACACCGGCTGTTTTTCTGGCCCGGCCCGTGATGGTTAATCTGTGAAACCGGCTGAGCAGAAGATAAAATATCCAAAAAGATACAAAGGAGACAATGGAAAGATGCAGCCCTGAAATCGCCAGGATATGGCTGGCCCCTGCCCTGGCAAACAGATCCCGGACTTCCGCAGGCAGGATATCCTTCTTACCCGTGACCAGTGCACCGAGCACTGCCGCTGCATTCTGCCGGGTGGCCGGAGATTGCTCAAAAACGGATAAATCTCCTCTTGGCGCCCCGTCCCGGGCTTCAACAGCCCTGATCAGTAAATCCCAAAAACGGTTGCGGACCTTTTCGATCTGCCTGAGAAACACTTTGCCGGCCGGAAGATCATCATTGCTCAGTACCTTCAATTGGCCGGTCCCGGTATATGCCGACCCGAAAACACCTTTGAACTTCATGTGCAGCTTATAATCAAAACCGCCAGGGTTTGAAAAATTACGTATGGCGTTCAAGGGACCGGTAAAACTTACTCTATCACCGTACCCCAGGTCCGGGAAACCCCCTTTATTGTAATTGCGGTAAACACTCAGACGGATTCTTCCGGAGGTGATTACCGGGGATTTTCCCGGTACTGCAATACGCTCACAGGATATTATCGCACTGCTCTTTCCCGGGTGATGCCTGATAAAAGAATTGACTGTACCGGTGATCTCATAGGAAGACCCGTCAGCAAACCGGGAAATATGACCGGCCGGCAGTTCGGGGTTCCGGATACCGGCCATTGAGATAAATCCCCAGCAGGTGGCCAGGATACAGCAGATAAGAACAACAGGTTTGAAACGGAAAATAAAATGGGCCGCCAGGATAGTAATAAATCCTGCAGCCGGCAGCCATAACGGCAGATCAGCCCGGGTGCGGCCGGTTAATATCCCGGCTGCCAGGAAAACAGCCACAGGAACAAGCGGTGGATACACAGGATTCAGCAGCCGTTTCACAACCCCCTCCTGTATGGACAAAGTATGGCAATTGTTTATACGCTATCTGTCTGCCTGTTAGGCCCGGTGTCAAATTAGAATCGTCCAAAATTTGAACTAAAGTTAAACCGGGCACAAAAAGCATCGAATTTCAATGGACGATTTATTTATGTTTTTGTGCCTTACTTCACTATTTAATGCGCCGGATATCAGCCCCAAGCCCCTGGAATTTTTTTTCAATAGCCTCATATCCCCTGTCCATATGATAGACCCTGGAGATTTCCGTTGTGCCTTCTGCAATAAGGCCTGCAATCACCAGGGAAGCGCTGGCCCTCAGGTCCGACGCCATAACAGGAGCGCCCTGGAGCCTTTCCACGCCCCGTACCATGGCATAGTTACCGTTGGATATTGAAATATCCGCCCCCATTCTCAACAGTTCATTGGCATGGATAAAACGGTTTTCAAAGATAGACTCATGGATCACGGAGTTACCGCTGGCAACCGTCATCAATGCCATAAACTGGGCCTGCATGTCTGTGGGAAATCCGGGATAAGGCAGGGTTTTGATATCAATGCTCCTGATCTCCCCGTTGCCCTGCACCCTGATGCTGTCTTCAAACACATCAACCCGTGCGCCGGCATCCCGGAGTTTACTGATAACCCC
>JAKSAX010000052.1 GCA_022361395.1 Desulfobacterales bacterium
GGTGGCCTCCTGAATTTGATTATATAAGTTGTCGCAAACTCAATATAACCTTTATTCATGGGGCTCCTCAACTTTTATCCTACTCTATTCTGAATTTTTTATGCAATCTTAGGGTATAAATCGAATTGGATAATCACCTTCGCCCTTGTCACCACCATGCCCGGTCCTGCCGTGGCCGTCCTATCATGCTGCGTTACACCTTCCTGTGCCGCCGTGCGGGACATGTAATCGGAGATATTGAAGATAAGGCCGTTGCCCGACCAACATCATTTTCAGGGAGGTCAGGATTGGGTTTGATCCGCCAGATGGAGAGCACTGCGGAAAAGATCTGACATTCATTTTTACGTTGCAGGCTCTCGCCTCTTTTACAACGAAACCAGCCACTGCCGGTATCCCGGCAGTGGCTGGTCCATTCTATCTTTCAGGTAAATATCATCTTTCCTGCATTATAGGCAAGGATTCCCCAGATCACAGACGCTGTGACATAATAGAGGGAGGCACCAATTGTCCATTTAAGGGATTTGGTTTCAAAATAAATAGCCCCGACTGTTGAGTAGCAGGGCACCGAGAACAACACGGCAAAAACAAATGCCAGGGCGCTGGGCCGGGAAACCGACTGTGACATAAGGGATGCCAGCTCAAGGTTCTGTGTGGCGGATCCGTTATTGATGACACCCATGATAACAGTCATTAAAGAACCGTCGGCAGAGGTTAACCCGTAAATCACCCCAATTGCTGCCAGGGCGGCCTCTTTGGAAAAAAAGGCCACAAAAAGACAGGTCAGAAGTTTCCAGTCCATGCCCATCAAGCTACCCAGGGGTTCAAAAATTTTACCCAGGTCCGAAAGATAGCTTTCATTCATGTTACCGGTGGGAAAATAGGTCAATGCCCAGATAACGATAATAATAGAGGCAATAAGGGTGCCGCCCTTTTTAATAAATCCCTTGTAGTGGATCCAGGCATAGTTAAGTATGGTCTTACAATTAGGCGCATGGTAGGGGGGCAATTCCATACTCATCCCCGAGGCGGTTCCGGGCAAAAGGACTTTTCCCACAAATAATGAGGTCAAAAAAAGATGGACCAGAACCGCTGCTGCCATGGCAATAACCATGACCGCCGCAACCGGCGAGAAAAAAATGGAAATAATGAATGCGGCTGTGATAAGCACCCCCGGACAGGGAATAATGGAGGAGAGAAAAATGGTAAGCATCCGCTGCCTTGCCGAATCAATCACCCGTGTTCCCATGACAGCGGCAATATTGCATCCAAATCCCATAAAAAGAGGGATGAATGATTTGCCGTGGAGTCCCAGCCTGTTCATGAAAATATCCGCCACATAAGCCATCCTGGGCAGATAACCGACATCTTCTAAAAATCCGATCAGTAAAAGGACACCAAAGACAAAGGCTGACATGGAAAATACAAGATAGGCCCCCGGAATAATGCCCTGGGAGACCATATCTGCAAGAACCGGAAAAGAGGGCCCCATTGAAGAGGCGATATAATCAGCCATACTGTTTACCGGATATTTGAGGATATGAATACTTGAAAACCCCATGACAGCGGCGAAGAAAAACCCGGTAAACATGACCAAAAGACTGAACAGGCTTCCTGTAACCGGATGTGTGGCCAGTCTGTCAAATCCCTTTATCTTCTGCCTTAAGGCAGCAGGCTCCCCGGATTCCAGGCAGTGTGCCAGGATCTCTTGGATCCTCTGGAACCTGGCCTCAGCCACCCCGATAATATCGCTGTTGTGAAACCCGTACGATTTTGAAAGCCTTGACCATACTTCTTTTCCCGCACATTGTGCCACAAGCTCCCTTATTTCTGCGTCCCCTTCAAGGAGTTTGACGGCGACCCATTCCTTCCGGTATTTTCGGGGCAGTACAATCTCTTCCAGGCTCGATTCAAGATCCCGGACCCGGGACGAAAGTGCCTCCGTCAAAAATGTGTCAGTACCGGCCATGGGCTGCCCCCGGCCATCGGCCCATAATTCGATCTCTGCGGTCAGCAGTTCCACCCCCTGGTTCAAAGCCGCGGACATGGGTACAACCGGTACTCCTGTGATTGACGCAAGACGCCCGGTATCAATCCGTATCCCCTGATTTTGGGCCACATCCATCATATTCAGGACAATAATGACAGGCTGCTTCATGGCGATGATTTCCGCAACCATATAGAAGGATCGTTCCAACTGGGATGCATCAACCACGGCAATGATCAGCCCTGGCTTTTCACTGATCACAAAATCCCTTGCAATCACTTCCTCCTGGGAATTGGCGGTGAGGCTGTAGGTACCAGGAAGGTCAACGATATTATAGGTGGTTGATTTTTTTTTAAACACCCCCTGTTTTTTTTCAACGGTTTTTCCAGGCCAGTTACCCACATGCTGTCTTGCCCCTGTCAATTTGTTGAATATGGTTGATTTGCCAGTGTTTGGCTGGCCTGTCAGTGCCAGGATTATTTCTTTATTCATAATTGTTCCATTTGCTCCACAATAATTTTTTCGGCCTCTTTTCTTCCGATCGCGACCTGGGAATTCCTTAAAAACAGAATCAACGGCCCCAGTTTAAAATTACTGAGAACCCCCACCCGGGTTCCCGGAGTAAGCCCCATGCCGAGAACCCTGCTGAGGAACCGTCTGTTACCTTTGAGTTCCCTGATGCACCAGGTGGAGCCTGGCCTGGCAAGGTCTAAGGAATATCGTATTTGTTTTACATCCATGCAGGCGCTCCTCCCATTAAATTCTGTTTACAGCTCTTCATAACAGCCCCCTAAAACCTGAGTTTACAGTTCAGGGTGATGGTCCTTGGATTTCCCACCGTACCCATATACCCGACACCCGGATCTTCAAAGGCATCCAGGAAGTACTGCCTGTCCGTAACGTTCTCAATGGCCAGGTAAATATCCCATTTTTCCTGTTCATAACCGGCCTTCAGGTTTAACAGGGCATAGGGGCTCTGCTTCTGGGTATTACTCCGGTCAAAATAGGTAGTGCCGGCCCCGTAGACACTGGCGCCTGCGTAAAATCCTGCCATGGTCCGCCAGGTCAGGGAAAGGGTGGCATCAAATTCCGGAAGCAGGGTGATCTGTTTGTCCCGGTAGTCCTCACCGGTCATGGGGTCAATATATTTGCCGTAAACCCCGTGGGTATATCCCAGGGAGGCCGCCAGGGTAACTCCCTGGATAAGGGACCAGGCCGTTTCCAGTTCAATGCCGTAAATATCAACCTCAGTGGCATTGGCCTGGACAATGGTCATGGGATCGACCTTGACCCGGTCCTGGAAATCATCTACCATAGTGTAGAATCCGGTCAGGTTAATCCAACCGCGCTTTTCAGGGAATTCAGCCTTTATACCCAGCTCAACAGCTGTTGAAATTTCCGGATCAAACTCCACCATATCCTCATCGTCAACCGCATAGGAATATCCGCCGGCTTTGTATCCCCGGGCCACAGAGGTATAGACCATGACATCCGGGGTCAAGGTATAATCAAAGGCCAGTTTTGGCAGCAGCTCGCCATAGGTTTTTTCAAGAGCGTTCATGGGATCAGCGGAAGGGCTGCCGTCAAAGGTATGTACCCGGTCCATGGTCCGCCGGGCATGCTCGTATCTAAGCCCTGCCGTGGCCCCCAGGCGATTGTCGAAATAACGCAGTGTCCCCTGGCTGAAAACAGCCATGTCCCGGGCCCCCAGGTCGGCTGATATCCTGTCTTCGGTATAGAGATCCACGCCATTGGCATCAGCAGAGGCCCGGTCCAGGCGGTACCCGGTGTCATGGTCCACATCATCATCACTGAAATAGAGACCGACAAGCCATTTGTCCGAGGTGTCGCCCGAACCGGACTGGAGCCGAAGTTCCTGGGTCAGGGACCGGGACTCTCTGGCATTGAACCCTATATAAAGCTCCTTGGGGGTAAAGTCTGCATCCAGGTCGCTTTCATTGTCCATATAGCGCAAGGCCGTTACAGAGACCAGATCCACGGTATCCCATTCATATTTGACCCTGAGGGAGGCTGTAGCGTTTTCCGAAGAACTCTCCCCCAGGTAATTGTACCCTACCTGAAAATCATCCAGGCCGGATAATCCCGAAGCTGCTTCATACTGCTGCTTGTCCATAGGCGTCATGGGAAACCCGCCGTCATCATCAAGCCGGGTCAGGCTCAGGTTCAGGTCCATTGCCAACCTTGAAGCCGGGGCAAAAACCAGACCGCCCCTGGCCGCCAAGGTATCATGGTTGTCAACCTGACCGCCGGTGTGTACGTTATCGACAAACCCGTCTCTGACGGATTTATGGATCGTAAGGCGGCCGAACAGGGTGTCTTCCTTAAAAGGAGCATTTACAAACCCGCTGAAACTTTTCTGGCCATAGTTACCAATTGCAAAATCTGCAAAACTTTCCAGAATATTTGACGGGGATTTGGTAATGATATTGACGACCCCGGCCTCTGTATTCTTACCGTATAAGGTTCCCTGGGGACCTTTGAGCACCTCTATACGCTCCAGGTCAAACAGGGGCAGGTTAAAGGAAAACACATCCGCATAGGATACATCATCTATGTAAAGGGCAACCGCGGGATCGCCGATGGCGGTATTGGATATGCCCCGGATTCCGATCCGGGAAAAATAGTCCCGTGATCCGGAGTTCAGGGAGGTGAAATTGGGCACATGAAACCGTATGTCACGGGTGGAGCTGATATCTTTATCTTCAATGGCCATGTCAGTGAGAACCGATATGGACACAGGTATTGTCCTGACATCCTCCTTTCGCTTCTGGGCCGTTACAGTGATGGTTTCGACCTGGGAACCTTCCAAAGGTTCAGGCTCGGCCGCCCGGGACCATGCGGCAGCGGCAAAAACCAGGACAAGGAGTGTCATCACGGCCGTTTTCTTTTTTCCTATTTTCATTCTTAGCTACACCTTTCTATCTAATCGTTATATGACTTAATTCGCCTTCAGAGACAAAAATCATATATGATTATTCATTGAAAAACCTGCGGTTCATCCACTTTTCTTATTGTTTCATCATAAATAATTTAATGGCTTTCCCCTATAAGCGCGCACACAATCGATACCGAACTTTGTTTCCCTGCAATAACTATTGACAAACCCGGCCGGATATATACACTGGCATTCGTTAATTACGACAATTGGTTATTTTTAGAGGTGTTTCCCATGCATGGGACAAATATATTGAAAATGAGGCGGTTGATGGCTCCCCAAGGTTGCAGGGACAGAGCACTGCGTGAAGATGTCGGGGTGATCCCCAGCCATGGAGAGGGCTGTCTTCTCAGGACAGTCCGGCTGTCCCGCGGGATCAATGTCAGTATGCAGGATTTCACAATCTATGGTAACGGGATTGCCCGGTTGGTAAGGGACGAGACCAGTTTACCCTTGATTTCATTTTATACCTGCCTGTCCGGGGTGACCCGGATTTCAGCCATTCGGTCCCGCGGCCTGCCCCGGCCCAGGTTGTCCGATGCAGAGCTTGCAGGGTACAATCCGGCAGGTTCAATGGAGATTATCCGGAACCGGCGGGTAAAAATTTTTACAGTTTCCCTGGAGCCGGCTCACTTTATCCGGATCAGCGGGCAAACCCGGCATGATCTTTTGGAAACCCTGGAAAGAATCGAATTCAACCTGGGCAGGAAAAATGGTCCCCATCCCCTGGAATCAATTGAATTCTCCGCCCGTCTTGTTGCAGGGCAGGCCATTGGTGTCACGCCCCGGACTTTTGAAGACAGGCTTTTCCTTGAGTCTAAAGCCCTGGAATTTTTATCCCTGCATCTGCGGCAGCTCAAACACCTGGCGGGGTCGTCTGCCCAGAAGGTGCCCGGGGCAATCCCTCTGGATAAGATAAAGAAAGCATGTGACATCCTGAAGTGCGAAATGGCAGATCCCCCCGGCGCAAAAGAACTGGCCCGCAGGGTGGGTATGAACCATAACCAGCTGGTGGAGGGGTTCAGGTCACAGCTTGGCATTCTTCCCTTTGAATACCTTAGAACCCTTCGCCTGGAATCTGCCCGCAACCTTCTGGCCAGTCAGCAGTTCAATGTGACCCAAACCGCTCTTCATGTTGGATTTTCCAGTTTGAGCCACTTTACAAAATCCTTTAAAGAAAAGTTCGGCATCACTCCCAAGGCCTGGGCGGTTACTACACGGTAAGTGGCGTTGATGTTCGGTTTTAACTCTTCTTCGCAGGTCCCGGGGCAAATCAGCCCCGGGGCCAGTACATGATAACGGTCACACCTGCCAGTGCTATGCCTCCGCCGATCAGATCGAACCGGTCCGGCACGATTCCGTCCACCTTCCAACCCCAGAGAATAGACAAGACAATGAAGACTCCGCCGTATGCAGCATAAACCCTGCCGAAACTGGCCGGCTGAAGGGTGGGAATCACACCGTACAACATCAGAACAATGGCCCCGAACACAGCATATCCAAGGGGTTTTCCCTCCCTGAGCCACAGCCAGACCAGATA
>JAKSAX010000246.1 GCA_022361395.1 Desulfobacterales bacterium
CGGCAAGGGTGAATATCCGGTTCACCGTGGTCCAGGTGGTATCCCCCTCCTGCCTGGTTACCTGATAGGGGTTGGGACCTGAGTTTGCACTCAGGAACACGTCCCAACCGCTCAGGGTGGTTTTATACTTTGCAAAGACATCAATATACTCCCAGGAAACATTGGGCATATCCTCGGCAGCACTGCCACTCTCATCTGTATTTGAAGATGAATCTGAAGAAACGTCAGTTTCACCCCACCACCGGGAACTGGGCGCAGGATATTTTTTAAAGACATAGATAGGCATCAAGGCAAATTCAAACTTTGACCGGTCCAGGTAATAATCCGATTTAAGCTGCCACAGGCCGAACTGCTTGGGATCCAGGGGATCATGGAGATCTGCCGGACGGAACCGGTCTGAGGGAGAGTAGAGCGTTGATATCCCGGTGGTAAACTCTTTTTTACCCACGGTAATATCCATGGTATCCAGAGAGTAAACACCATAAATCTCATTAAGTTCGAAAATCCGCCTGTAATACTCATCATCCTGAAGTAAGGGAGATACACCGCGGTAGGTGTCGCCCTGGGTACCATACTCCACCCACCCGGAGAAGTTGAACTTGAAGTCGCTGCTCCCCACCCAGCTTCCGAACCGGAGCAGGCCCTCGGTCACATGCTGCCTGTTTTCAAGGCCTACCCGGTCTTCAAGTTCATCCGGAAAATAACTGTAGCGGGCCCGCAGGCTTGAATCCTGGTTTTCCAAGACCTGACGCGCCATTTTCTGATAAACGGTCTCCTTGACCTCAGGCCCGGAATCACCTTCCAGGTCCCCAAACAGGTCCTCATCGCCGGATGTTGATTCAGGTGATGTATCACCGCCTTCCAGGTCCTCAAAGAGATCGTCATCACCCGAAGTCGCCTTGGGCACCTCTTCCTCCAGTTCTTCAAACAGGTCTGCATTATCCTGGGCAAACGGTATTGCCGGCTGCAGGCATAGAAGCATTGCAGCCAGGGCAACGGACAGCATCATTTTAACTTGATCAAATTTCAGTGGCATCATCATTTCTGTGCTTCCATAAGCTGAATGGTTGTCTCCTTTAACCGGGAACCGAGAATCCTGGAAAGATTCCGGTAAAGGTGCACGGCGATCCTCGGATAAATCATCTGGATCCGGTTTATGCCTTTCCAGTCGATCTCCAGATATTTCATATTTTCGGCCGCCACAATGTCCGCAGTCCTGGGGCCGGGGTTCACCATGGCGATCTCGCCGAAAACCTCTCCCTGGGAAATGGTGGCTACCGCCGTGCTTGAACCGTCATCCTTGCGCACCATGACCTCAGCCTGGCCCTCCAGAAGAAGGAACATGCTGTCCCCGTAATCCCCGTAGGAAATGGCAGCCTCTCCCTTGGAGATCTCAAAGACCTTCCCCAGGAGGACAACCCGTTTCATCTGCCAGTGCTTTAACTTGTCAAACAGGGGTGACTTTTCAATGACATCCTGCTGCAGATCCAGTTTAACCATATCCCAGAGGGTGATCAGCTGAGTGGATGACAGGAGAATGGGAGTAACGAACATATCTCCCAACAGGGCAAACAACATGACAAAGGCGGATAAAAATCCAAAATTAATTATAGGGACAAAACTTGAAAAACAGACAACGGCAAACCCTGCGGAAAGCGCAATGGAGGTTGAGACAACAGGGGTGATCTCGGACCGGATACAGACCTCTATGGCCTTGTTCTGGTCCTGGAGATCCCTCATCTCCTTGTTGTACCGCGTCATGAAGTGAATGGTGTCGTCAACGGCAATCCCGATGGCAATGGCTGCAACCATGGCGGTTCCCACATTCAGGGGAATATTGAATATCCCCATGACGCCGAAAAGCAGAATGATGGGGAAAAAATTTGGTACAAGGCTTAGGAAACCGGCCTTTATGTTGACAAAGAGAATGGACATGATCACAAAGATGATAAAAAGCAGCAGGCCCAGGGACTGTACCTGGCCATAGGCGATACTGTCGGCCGCGGCATTGATCAATATGTTTTCACCTGTGAAATTGCTCTTCAGGTGTTCATTCAGGATCTTGTCCATGTGGGTGCGGACACCGGCAACCGCCTCGTTAAGTTCAAAGGATGAGCCGATATTATGCCGGACCATGATATTGACCTCTGCAAAATCAGCCGTTACAAACCGCTCTATCTCATCCCGCTGGAGTGTCAGCAGATACTGGGATACCAGCTCCCTGGTATCGGGCAGGCGGTAGAACCGCTCCTCCCCGTCATTCATCTCCTTGTTAATCACTTTCAGATAATCGGTTAAGCCGAAAACCTTATCAAATAATTGAGTCTGATCCATATAGGTCATGAGATCCGAAATCTCCTTGAGGTTTTTCGGATCCTTGTAATAATTTTCAATACCGGAGGCCACATGGATATAAAATACCTGGACCCCTGAAATTTCTTCGTGTACGATTTCGCTTTTGATCCGGATATCTGAATCCGGCTTGAAATACCCCAAAAGATCGTTGTCTACCTTTACGGTAAAGGAAAACAGGGAAATGATAATAGCCCCTCCCATAATGACCCCGAACACCAGCCATTTCCTCTTCTGGATCAGACCGATAATCGTATTGGCCAGAAAGGTCATGACCTTCTGGTTAACCGTCACATTTGCTTCGTCATGGGGTTTATGTTTCGGACCGAAAAACTTCAGGTAAACCGGGGCCACCAGGCAGGTGATAAACGGGTTTACAAATAAACCAAAGGAGGCCACAATACCGAACTGCTTGAGCATGGTGATATCATTTATGGTAATGGATAAAAACCCCAGGAAGGTTGTCAGGGCGGTCAGCAGTACGGCTGTGCCTGTCTTGCTCACCATATAATCCACTGCTTCGAGTTTCTTCCCTTCGTTTTCCTCCAGCCCCTCAATATATTCGGACAGCAGGTGCATATCCTCTGTGGAGCCGATGACAACAATCAGGGAGGGGACGATAACGGTGAGGATATTCAAAGGAATCCCCATGTGTCCCATGAAACCGGCACTCCAGACCACACTGGCGCCTGCGGTCAGCATGGGCAGGATAGCGCCTGAGGAAGAACGCATGGAGACCACCAGGAGGATCATCAATACCAGGACGGAAAAGGGAACCATGGTGACCTGGTCCTTGAGAATACTGGAGGTGATTGATTTTTTCGTATAGGTATTTCCCAGTTGAAAAATCTCGTCAAATTCAGACTCCATTTTTGAAATGATATCTTCAACCAGTTTGGTAAACTTAATATCAAATTCAGGGTCTTCGGGATCTGTAACCACGTAAAGGTTTAATGCAACGGCCTTGCCGTCCTCCGAGATAATATTCCTTACCAGCATGGGGTTGCGCAGGGCATCGGCCCTGATCTGCTCAGCCTCTTCCACGGTTTCCGGTATATAGTCCACCAGCGGATTGGTGCTGAGCATCCCGTCTTCCCCCTTGAAGTTGGTCACGGAAAAAAGGCTCTCCACCCTTTCCACCGCCTCCAGTTCCTCAAATTGAAAGTGAAGCTCATCAATCAGGGCGATCTTCTCCGGTGTAAAGAGGTTATCATCCTGAATAAAAATAACGGAAACATTGTCAGAACCGAATTTCTCAAGGGTTTCCTCGTAAAATTTTATGGAGGGATCACCTTTGATCATCATACCTGATGCTGATGCATCCACACGGACCTTCACGATTCCCGATCCGAATAAAGCCGTTAACGCGACCATAATGACAATTACGATCAGAGGATGACGGATACTCCACTTCATTAAAGATTTCATTGCCGATTCCTATACGCCGCTGGGGCGGTCCATTGATATAATATGTTAACCGGTCAGACTGCCGCTACTCTTCCCGGTTACTCTACGTGCTTGCCGCTCATGATGAAGCGTTCGGTAAACACGGAATCCTCGATAGATTCATTCAAGGTCCTTTTTTTAACCAGGCTCAGGGTTTTGTGCTTCTTTTTATGGTTGTCCATAATGGTTTTCTTAGGTCTGTATACCGTGCCGGTCAAATTTTCAAATTCAAAGGACTTCTGGGTTTTGAGCAGCCGTTTTCTCCGGTCATAGAACTCGACCTTGACCGTGGTGAAATTTTCCTTATCCACCCAGATCAGCCTTTTGCTGTAAGAGGTGGCTTTCTTCTTTTCCTTATTGGCAGGAACCGCTTCAATCACATAGCAGTCTTTTGGCGGTTTTACATGATCCGCGGTCTCTTCTTTTTTAATGGTGTAGTTATAGTTATCAATATCCTCGGGCTCCATATCCTCATAGGTGAAATCCGTACCCATGAAGTAGGATTTCTTGCTGCCTTGGGCAATTCTCTGCATTTTTTTAACCGCCGGCATGTACAGCCACTGGTCGTCTGTATCAGGATTCTCGTGGGTTAACAGGGCCGTCCCCTTGATATCCGCCGGTTTTAAAAACACAAGCAGCGCCCGGTTGAGATCATCTCCCACATCCTTTGCATACCGTTTTACATCTCTTTTTTCCTTTGATCCGCTTTTGGTATCAACCAGGAGCATGACCTCTTCGCCGTATTCGGACTGGGCCTTGTGAAGTTCTTCCTGTTTTTCCATGACCTGACGGCCGGTCAGTTCTGATGCCACGGCACCGGACAAGGGTAAACCCACAATTAAAACGAACATTAGAAAAGAACATGAAATCAAAAGACCAAACCTTGTTACATATTGAATATGCCTGTTTTGTGACGCATTCATGACTGCCCCTCCTTGGTAGACGATTTGAGAACTAATTTTAAATGTAATTCTTCACAAAATAAAAATTTATCCACCCGATTGTCAAGGATATTCACAAAAAAGCCGGTATTCTTAAGAAACGGCTTGGCAGATCAGCATGAAAAAGATGGAACAAATAAGAAAATTACCAGGAAAAATACCTGGACCTGTAATAAGATTCAAACAGGGTTTTTCGCCAGTACCGCCCGGACAATATGATCCCGGGCCTTTTTAAAATATTATCCGGTATTATATGAAACCACTTGAACCCCAGTTTTGCGTAAAATACCCCAAGCTCCCGCCCCAGGCCCAACTCACGGGCGGCAACCCCAATGGCATCCCGTTGACAGCGGGAGTGGATAAACAGGCAGGCAATACGGGGGTGAAATCCGTTTTCATGAAAAAGATCCTTTGCCCTTTTATAATCCTGATATCTTGACCGGGCATCCAGCAGGGCAATGACGGCTATCGTCAGGCAGCAGATTCCCAGCCCGGTAAATCCCGCCCCCTGGACCCCGCCGGGGCCGGTGTCTGTAATTGAAAACACCGCTAACCTGAATGAAATAAAGAAGCCGGTAAGAGAGGTCAGGTAAAGCAGGTATCCCATCTTCAAGAGGCGGATAAGCTGGCGGCTGGCTCTCGGTAGTACGCTTTCAGGTATGGGTCGGGTCTGTTCCACAGGCTGTAAACAAGTCAAAGGGTTTCCTGATAAGTATATGAATTCCGTATAATTATCAAGATGTTTGAAGATTTTCTGGATTTAAATCCGTCCCTGAAATTTAAATAGCACCATAAACAAAGCCGCTCCCGGTGTCGGGAGCGGCTTTACGCGTTAATCAGTTTTTTATTGGGATCCCCTTACACCTTTTCCACTTTTACGGCGCAAACCTTTAACTCGGGAATTTTGGCAATGGGATCAAAGGCCGGGTTGGTCAGTTTATTCACATTTGCCTCTTCAAAGTGGAAAGGCATGAACACCACCCCTTTCTCCACCCGTTCCGTGATCATGACCCGGGTCAGGATTTCTCCCCTTCTTGAGGCCAGATTCACCCTGCTGCCGTCGCAGATATCCAGTTCCGCAGCATCTTCAGGGTGGATCTCCAGAAATCCTTCGGGAATCTCCGCATCCAGGGAAACGGAATTCCGGGTCATGGTGCCGGTGTGATAGTGGGCGTAGACACGGCCGGTGGTCATCCACAGGGGATATTCACTATCAATAGTTTCTGCAGGCCCCTTGTATTCTATGGCATGGAACAGGCCCTTTCCCCTGGTAAACCTGCCGTCCTTGTGCAGGAACGGCGTGCCCGGGTGCTCCGGTGTGGGGCATGGCCATTGAAGTCCCTCCCCCTCCAGCCGCTCATAGGTTACCCCGCCGTAAGAGGGGGTCAGGGAAGCGATTTCATTAAAAACCGCCTCAGGATTATCATAGGCCATCTCATATCCGAAGGCATTGGAGACATCCCGGATGATTTCCCAGTCTGCCTTTGCCTCGCCCACCGGTTCGACAGCCTTGCGCACCCGTGTAATCCGCCGCTCCGTATTTACAAAGGTACCGTCCTTCTCCGCAAAGGAGACGCCAGGCAGCACCACGTCGGCCAGACGGGCCGTGGGAGTCAGAAAAATATCCTGGACCACCAGGAGGTCAACCTTTTCAAGCGCTTTTTCCACATGATCGGCATCCGGATCCGAGACCACGGGATTCTCTCCCATGACCCACAGGGCATGAACCCTGTCCTCCCCGATCCCGGTAAGCATTTCCGGAATGGTCAGGCCGATCTCCGTGGGCAGCTCCCCAACCCCCCAGGCTTCGGCAAACTTCCGGCTGGCCGCCCCGAGGGTGACCGGCTGATACCCGGTAAGCACATTGGGAAGCCCGCCCATGTCACAGGCGCCCTGGACATTGTTCTGGCCGCGAAGCGGGTTCACTCCCGTGCTTTCCCTTCCGATATTACCGGTAACCATGGCCAGGTTGGCCAGGGACTTTACATTGTCCACCCCGTTGGTGTGCTGGGTGATGCCCATGCAATAGACGACGGAGGCTTTACCGGCTGCGCCATACAGGTCCGCAGCCTTTTCAATCTCATCGACCGTCAACCCGGTAAGCGCGGCACACTCATCCAGGTCAACACCGTCGATAACGGCCTTGAACCCGCCGTATTCCTCTGTGTTCGCATCGATAAAGGCCTGGTCCTGGAGTCCCCTGTCCAGGATGACCTTCATCATCCCGTTGAGCAGGGCCACATCAGATCCGGGTTTATGCTGGAGGTAAAGATCTGAAAACTCGGCAATCTGGTTCTTCCTGGGATCGGCCACCACAAGTTTAGCCCCCTTTTCCAGGGCCCTGAAAATCCGCGTTGCCACAAGGGGATGGGCTGTGGCCGTGTTTGAACCGATGATAAAAATGGTATCTGTATTTTCAAGCTCAGCCACGCCGTTTGTCATGGCACCGCTTCCGAACGCTGCGGCAAGACCTGCCACAGTGGAAGAATGTCACAATCGGGCACAATGATCGACATTGTTGGTGCCGACGGCGGCCCGGGCAAACTTCTGCATGAGGAAATTTTCTTCGTTGGTCACCTTGGCAGAGGCAAAAAAGCCGATGCTGTCCGGACCTTTATCCGCCTTTATTTTTTTGAGACGGTCTGCGGTATAGGAGATGGCCTCATCCCAGGAAACTTCCGTCAGTTCCCCGTCTTTGCGCACCAGCGGGCGGGTCAGGCGGCGGTCGCTCTGGACAAACTGGTGGACATTCCATCCCTTGATGCAGAGTTTTCCCTCATTAACCGGACTGGTCTTGCAGGGAATGGTATTGGTCAGTTTCCCGTCAAGGGTTTCCAGAAAAAAATTGCACCCGCATCCGCAATAGGTACAGGTGGTCAGGGTTGTATTATACTCCATGATAATTCCTTTTTATTTGGACGGACCCATCTGGCTTAAAGGAGAACGTTCATTCCTGTCCATCCCCGATGTGAATCCGAATTCCGCGTCCATTATCCGGGCAGTTTTTTTGTACAGAAGCCGCAGGGGAATATCCGAGGGGCAGGCCTCATCGCAGAGACCGCAATCCACGCAGCGGTCCGCCATATGCATGGCCCTTGTCAGGTGGAACACCGGCACCTCCACAGGAAGGTCCCCCTTGGCCACAAGGTCCTCACACTCAAGACTGCACTCCCTGCAGAAACACATGGGGCAGACATCGCGGCATCCGTAGCATTTCACACATTTGACAAATTGATCCATCCAGAAGTCAAAACGCCCGGCAAGCCCCAGGCCGTCCATCTCCGCCACCTGCTTAAAATCCGGGGCAGGGGTATTGTCACCCGCCACAAGGCTTTCAGGAAAAGGTTTCCTGCATTCACAGGCCACTGCCAACTCACCGGGACAGCTAAGGCCCACCGGCACAACCTTGTCTTCATCCAGCTGGTTCAGGCGGTACAGGCCGAACAGCCCCCGCTCGTCACAGCCCCTCACCAGAACACCAAAGGTATCATCCGGGTAAGCCCTGGCAATGGTGACCAGTGTTTTATTCAGCGGATATCTGGCATCACCTGCGGTTTCCCGGTCTCCCAGACAGAACCCGTCAAGCTGACCAGCCTCTTGAAACAGGTGGGGCCCCACATGACCGTTCTTCTCAATCAGTCCCAGAAAACCTGATATTTTCTTTTCGCTTAAAAGCCTGTCCACATGTGTTTTAATCTTATCTATCATGCTTTTCTCGCTTTTGAAGCTGCATGGGCAGCTTCAGCTTTTTTCGCGTTGAGAGGTGATGGTCCCAGTTCCTTGAGGACATCAATAAAGGCATTCACCTCTTCCACAAACTCCGGGGCTTCTGCAGAGGAAACCCAGCGGGCTCTCAGGCGCTCCTTTTCAATTCCCGTAAAGTCCAGCATCTGGGAAAGGACCTTTACCCTTTTTTCAGTGGAGTAATTACCATACAGGTAATTGCATTCGCCAAGATGTCAGCCACCCACAAAAACCCCGTCAACACCCTGTTGAAAGGCACGCAGCACGTGGTGGGGAGAGACGCTCCCCGAGCACATCACCCGGACGATCCGGATATTTGCAGGATACTGCATACGACTGACCCCAGCCAGGTCAGCAGCGGCGTATGCTCACCAGGTACACAGGAAGCAAACGATATTGGGTTCAAAATTTTGGTCACTCATGGTTTTATTCCTAATCAGTTTTCATCATCTGATGTTTTTCTTCAATCAACTAAGGGATCGCGCAATAATCAGTTCACATTCTGTTTGCAAAACACCCAATGTTTTAAGGGTTTTTGTAAACCGACCAGGTGAAGTTATTTTTGCGCGATCACTAAGGACCGGCTCCAAATAACGGTAACCGTTACTAAAGGGCGCCGATCTGTGCCAGCAGCTGTTCCGGTTTGTATCCCCTGAGCAGTGCCGAGTGGGACGGGCAGGTGGCCGCACAATTACCGCAGCCCTTACAGAGAATCTCATTGATCTCGCAGACCCGTTTTTCCTTATTAAATGTAATGGCCTCATAGGGACACATGGGCAGGCACCCCAGGCATCCCACACAGGAGCCGGGATCAATCTGGGCCACAATGGCGCTTTTCACCAATTTGTCCTTGAACAGGATGGCGGCAACACGCGAGGCAACCCCCAGGCCCTGTGTCCGGCTTTCCGTGGCCGTGGCAGGATACCTGCCCGCTCCGGCCACAAAGAGCCCGTCAGCTGCAAAATCCAGGGGCCGCAGCTTGGCATGGGCCTCCAGGAAAAATCCGTTCTGGTCCGTGGGCACCCTGAGCATATTGGCCAGCGTTCCCGCATCATCCCGGGCAGTAAGCGGGGTGGACAGAACCGTAAGATCCGCATCCAGTTCCAGGGTTTCACCGGTGACAGCCTGGAAGTAGGAGACTTTGCCCTCTTCCACAACCGGCGGATTGTCAGGGGAGTAGACGTCAAACCTCACCCCCAGCCCCCTGGCATCCCACAGCATCTGCTCCTTATGGGCGCCGTACATCTGCATATCCCGGTAAAGCACCCTTACATCTGCCTGGGGATATCTCTTTTTAACGTCCATGGCGTTTTTCACGGCAGTCATGCAGCAGATTCTGGAGCAGTACTCCCGCTCATCGTTCCTGGCACCGGCACACTGGATAAATACCATGCGCCTGCCTTTAAATCCTGTGCTTTCAAGGGTGCCTGCCTTGAGGTGATTTTCCAGCTCCATCAGGGAAATCACACCGCCGGCGCCGTATCCGAAGATACCTTCGGGCACCAGGGGAACCGCACCGGTGGCAACCACCATGGCGCCGACCGCTTCGGTGATTTCACCCTCTGCGGTATCTATGACCACCTCATAATTGCCGATATACCCGCCTGTGGACTTTATCGTTGCCCCTTTATGACAGGTGATATTGGATTTGGACTCAACATCGGAAATAACCCCGGACAGGAAATCCTCTGCAGCCTCTCCCGTATCCAGCATTCCCACGGACCGGAGAAGGCCGCCGAAGCTTTTGCTCTTTTCCACCAGGGTAACCTCAAGGTCCATGTCGGCCAGGGCCTGGGCAGCAGAGAGTCCTGCTATACCGCCGCCGACCACCAGGATTTTCCGGATCAGGGAGGATTCGATTTCCTCCTGGGGCTCCAGCCCGGCCGCTTTGGCCACACCCATCTTAACCAGTTCTTTGGCCTTCCGGGTCGCATCATCCCGTTTGCCCATATGAACCCAGGAACACTGGTCCCGGATATTCACCATCTCAAAGAGATAGGGGTTGAGCCCGGCTTCGGCACAGGAGCTGGCAAACAGGGGATGGTGGGTCCTGGGTGAACAGGAGGCCACCAGCACCCGGTTCAGGTTTTCCTGGGTAATGGCGTTTTTTATTTCCACGATCCCGGATTCGGAACAGGTGTAAAGATTCTCCTTTACGTAGACCACGTGGGGAAGGGTCTTGGCAAATTCCGTCACATCCGCACAGTCCAGGTGGCCCGCAATATTGGAACCGCAATCGCAGACAAAGACACCGATCCGGGGTTCTTCGTACATTTTCATATTTTCTCTGGTCATCATGGTCGTATCCTTTATGATGCCTTTTGGGATTTCATCACGGTCTGAACCGCCCTTGCAGCAGCCGAGCTTGCCTGGGCCACGGACTCGGGAATATCCATGGGGCTGTGGGCACAGCCGCAGACAAAGATGCCCTCTCTGGATGCATCCAGGGGATTAACCGGATCGGTCTTGAAAAAACCGAACCTGTCAAGATCAATCCCGAGGGTTTCGGCGATCTGCGGGGTATTTTTCACCGGTGCGCAGGCAGTTGCCAGGATCACAAGATCATATTCCTCTTTCACGATCTTCCGGGTGGCGGTATCTTCGTAAATCAAGACGGGAGAGTCGTTTTCCCCCCTGGTGATCTCGGCCACACGTGACCGTTTATAATCGATCCGGGAGGCATTTTCCCCGCGGACCTTATACTCTTCAAAGCCTTTTCCCACCGCACGGATGTCCATACCGAAGATCACGGACCGGGTATCGTTGTCATGTTCGTGGGCAATGATGGCTTCCTTGATGGAATGCATGCAGCAGTAACCGGAACAGAAGGGGTAAAACCTCATGTCCCTTGAACCCACACACTGGATAAAGGCCAGCTTTTTAGCCGTGGTGACGGCGGAAACCTTTTCATCAAGGATGTCCAGCCGGTCGGCCATGGCCTTATACTCTTTGGCCTTGGCCGCCCACTTCTGGGCATCCTTGGCCAGGTCGTCGGTGAGTTCCAGGGTATTGGTGGTCAGGGCCACCAGAAAGTCCAGAGAGTTCTGCCCGTGCTTCTTTTCAAACCGGCCAAGGGTTTTGGCCAGCTTGGCGATCTTCTTTTCAAGCACGGCTTTTTCAGACTTGAGCTTGCGGTCCGAGGGCCTGTAAATATGGCCTTCTGTGGGGCCTGAGGCAGAGAGGAACCGCTCAAACTCCATGGCGGTAATGACATTGGGAAGCGTCGCATACCGGTACTCGGGCATTTTAACCGGATCAAAGATATCATAGCCTGTGGCCACAATGACGGCCCCCACCTTCAGTTCAACCGTCTGCTCGGCCTGTTCGAAATCAATGGCATCGGCCTCGCACTTTTTGGCGCATATCCCGCACCGCTTGCCCTGGAGCACCCGGCAGTGATCCGGATCAATGGCATGGGTGGATGGGATACCCTGGGCAAACCAGGAGTAAACCGCCTTTCTGTCGGCATGGCCCTCATTGTAAAGGTCGGATACCGGCGTAGGGCAGACTTCTGCGCAGGCACCGCAGCCCGTGCATTTATCCGCATCCACATACCTTGCCTTTTTCAGCACGCTTGCCGTAAAATTTCCGGCCTCACCGGTAATCCCGGTGAGTTCACTATAGGCCATCAACTCTATATTGGGATGTCGACCGACATCCAGCATCTTAGGCGACAGGATTCAGATGGCACAGTCATTGGTGGGAAAGGTTTTGTCCAGCTGGGCCATTTTCCCGCCGATGGACGGCAGGCGCTCGACCAGGTGGACCTTGAATCCCATCTCCGCCAGGTCCAGGGAAGACTGGATCCCGGCAATACCGCCCCCAAGGACAAGTATATCTGTAGTCAAATCAACCTCCTTAAGCGTTAAACCTTGTATAGCTGCAGGTTTAACCGCTTTTTCATATCTATGCAGCCTGGGGGCGTATGTTTGCCGGCCCCAAAGCCTTTACTTTTTCAGTAAACTCGTTTGCCACTTCGGCGAATTTATTACCCTCTGCCGATGAAATCCACTCCAGCCTCACCCGTTCCGTGTCAATGCCCAGAAGGTCAAGAAGTTCCCGGGTCATTTCAAAGGTTCTGGTTGCTTTTACATTACCGTCCAGGTAATGGCAGTCTCCCATGTGTCAGCCTGACACCAGGACCCCGTCCGCCCCCTTTTCAAAGGCTTTGAGAATATAGTTGGGAGTGACTCCCCCGGAACACATGACCCGGATGATCCGCATATTGGGCGGATACTGGAACCGGCTTACCCCTGCCAGGTCCGCTGCTGAGTAAGAGCACCAGTTACAGGCAAAGGTGATGATTTGAGGATCAAAACTCATGATCTTATCCTTCAGGATCGGCTCCAAAATTACGTATCTTCTGTTTTCACAATACCCTGGGAGGGTGAAAACAATTCAGATCACGTTATTTTGTAACGATTCCTAATCTTCCAGTGCGGCCTCAACCATGGCCAGCACCTCGTTATTATAATGGTAGACCCCTGCAGCACCTGTGGGACAGGCAGAGGAACAGGCGGAACAGCCCTTGCAAAGGGCCTGCTGGACCCGGGCCAGCTTCACGCCGTTTTCATCTTCATACAGTTCAACGGCCCCGAAAGGACAGGCGGCCTCACAGGCACCGCATCCCCGGCACATGGCCTCGTTCACGCTTGACACCACCCCGTCCACGGTGACACTGTCCTTTGACAGGACAACAATGGCGCGGGAGGCGGCAGCTTTGGCCTGGGCAACGCACTCTTCAACCGGCTTGGGATAGTGGGCCGTGCCGCAGAGAAAAATACCGTCGGTGGAAAAATCCACCGGCCTCAGTTTCGCATGGGCCTCCATGAAAAAATTGTCGTCGTTAAGGGTCAGTTTGAACTTCCGGGCCAGGTCTTCGTTGCCTTCGGCCACAATGGCGGATGCCAGGATCAGCAGGTCGGCCTCCACATGGATATCCAGTCCCAGAACCCGCTCCTTTACCTTTATGTCCAGGCAGTCGTCCATAGCTTTAACCACGGGTTTTTCGTCCGGATTGTACCGGATGAAAATCACGCCTTTGTCACGGGCTTCCCTGTACAGGGATTCCCGCTGGCCGTATGTCCTTATATCCCGGTACAGGATATAGACATCCATATCCGGGTTGATCTCCTTGAACTCCACCGCCTTCTTTATGGAATGGGTACAGCAGACTTTGGAACAATAGGGCCGTTCAGGCTCCCGTGATCCCACACACTGGATAAAGACCGCAGAGTTTGCCTTTTTCACCAGGTCAGGGTTCTGCTCCATGGCAGGATCCAGGTCCACATGGTTAAATACCCGGTCGTCCTTTCCGTAAAGGTATTCTCCGGACTTGCCGGCAGTGGCGCCGGTGGCAATGATAACGGCACCGTGATCCAGAACCGCCTCTGTACTGTCACCGTTCAGGCCGGCGGTCTGTACCGTGGTTTTAAAATTACCCACAAAGCCTTTGGTGTCCGTCACCTGTGTGCCGGTCATGACCTCAATCCCCGCATGGGAACGGACCTGTTCCATCATGGTCCTGACATTTTCAGCAATGGGTTCATGTTTCCAGCTCTGTTCAAGGCTCAGGGCGTATCCGCCCAGGTCATCGCCCTTTTCTACCAGGTAGGTGTGGAATCCCTGGTCGGCAAGGCCCAGTGCGGCTGTCATACCGGCAACACCGCCGCCGATAACAAGCCCCTTCTGGGTAATGCCCACCTCGGGCTGGGACAGGGGACTCATGAGCGCGGCCTTGGCCACGGCTATCCTTACCAGGTCCTTGGATTTTTGGGTGGCAAGCTCAGGTTCCTTAGAGTGGACCCAGGAACATTGGTTCCTGATATTGGCCATTTCTATGAGATACTTATTCAGGCCTGCATCCCTCAGGGTTTCCTGGAACAGCGGCTCATGGGTTCTCGGGGTACAGGCGGCAATAACGATGCGGTTCAACCCCTTTTCAGCCACGATCTGACGCAGCTTGTCCTGGGTGTCCTGGGCACAGGTGAACATGTTCTCTTCAACATAGGCCACATGGTCAAGGGTCCCTGCATATTCAGCCACGGCAGGGACATCAACAATCCCGCCGATATTGGTGCCGCAGTTGCAGACAAACACCCCTACCTTAGGTTCTTCCAGGTCAACGGCCCTTTCCTCGGGATATGTTTTGGTCCGGGTCAGGCTTCCCCTTGCTTTGGCAAGGGCGGCGCCGGCATCACAGGCAGCGGCGGAGGCTTCCATGACCGACATGGGAATATCCTTGGGCTCCTGAAGGGCGCCGCAGACAAAAATACCGTCACGGCTGGTGGAAACCGGGGCAAAGCAGCTGGTCTCGACAAAGCGGTCCGAATTCAGGGTGATGCCCAGCTTTTTCACTTCAGCGGCCAGGTCTTTGGGGGTCTCCATTCCCACAGAGAGGACCACCATGTCAAAGTTTTCAACAACGTTCTGCCCCTCTTCGGTCACATAGGTGCAGGCCAGGCTCTTGTCTTCATTTTCCGTGATCGTATGAATCCTGGACCGGACAAACCGAACCCCTTCGTTCTTTGCCCGCTCATAGTACTTTTCAAAATCCTTGCCATAGGTTCTCATGTCCATGAAGAACACCGAGGCCTGGAACTCTCCTTCTACATGGTCCCGGGTCATCACGGCCTCTTTAACCGCATACATGCAGCATACAGAAGAGCAGTACCCGTTGCCGCATTTGTTCTGGTCCCTGGAGCCCACGCACTGGAGCCATGCAACCTTCTTCGGCTGCCGCTTGTCAGGGGCGCACTCGATATGGCCGCCTGTGGGACCGCCGGCAGAGAGGAGCCGCTCGTACTCAATGCTGGTGACGACGTTGGCAAAGGCCTTGTACTGGTAATTGTCCAGGCCGGAAGGGTCATAGGGTTTAAACCCGGACGCCAGGATCACGGATCCCACGTTCAGGGTATGGGTAACTTCCCTGTCGTCATAGTTGATGGCCCCTGTGGGACAGACCTTGGCGCAGGTACCGCACTTATCCTTGAGCAGCTTGAAACAGCGTGAAGGATCAATGGCGTACTTCAGGGGGACGGCCTGGGGATAGTCCACATAAATAGCCTTCCGCTTGACCAGCCCCTCGTTGAACCCATCCGGGGTTTTTCCCGGGCATTTTTTGGTACATTCCCCGCAGGCGATACATTTGTCCATGTCAACAAACCTGGGGGCCTGTTTCAGAGTAACGGTAAAATTGCCCTGCTCACCGTCAATGGTTTCCACGGTGGACAGGGTGTGCAGTTTAATGTTCAGGTGCCGGCCGACCTCGACCAGTTTGGGTGAGATCACTCACATGGCACAGTCGTTGGTGGGAAAGGTCTTGTCCAGCTGGGCCATGACCCCGCCGATGGATGCCTTTTTTTCCACCAGATGCACCTGGTAACCGGAATCTGCCAGATCCAGTGCGGCCTGCATTCCGGATATGCCGGAACCCACTACCATTACCGACCCGTGAATATTTGTATTGTTTCCCATTCGTTCACTCCTGATAGCTATGAATACCCTGCCCGCTTATACCAAACGGTCTGCCAGAAAAGAGGCAAGGTCGATAATCTCAATGTCATGGTCTGTATTTTTTTTGGCACAGGTCAGATGGATCTGACACTTGGGACAGGCCGTAATGATGGCCTTTGCCCCGGCAGCTTCGGCCTCTCTCAGCCGCTGGATCTGCATGAGCTTGGAACAGGAGGAACACTGCATCCATCCGGTGGTGCCGCAACAGACGGCATTTTCCCTGTTATGTTCCATTTCAGCCAGTTCCGTGCCGTCCACCTTTTGGATCAATGCCCTGGGGGCTTCATAAATGCCGGATCTCCGCCCCAGCCGGCAGGGATCCTGAAAGGTCACCCTGTCAGGCCCGCCTGCCTCAAACCTCACCTCTGTTTCAGCAAGGTTTTCCGCCAGAAACTCGGTAATATGAACCAGGTTAAATTCCAGCGGTCCAAACCGGTCCGGATAGACCTCTTTGAACATGGAATATCCCTCGGGACAGCCAAAGATAACGGTTTTGGCCCCGGAGGCCTTTATGGCCGCAATATTCTGTTTTGCCAGAATCTCCACGGTTTCGTCATCCCCGTTCCAGTGGGCATCATGGCCGCAGCAGCACTCCTGCTCGGAAACCACAGGTTCTATGCCCAGGGCGTTGAGCAGTTTCAGGTTATTTTCCGCTGTTTTGATCATTTCAAGGTCAAGATATTGGAAGGCCACATCGTACTGGGCAATACAGCCGGAAAAATAAAAGTAATCCCCGGTTTCGGCAATCCTGCCCGCCCTTTGGGCCCAGGC
>JAKSAX010000051.1 GCA_022361395.1 Desulfobacterales bacterium
GGGACGCTTAACCCGATGGAGGTGAACAATGAAAAAACTTATAACTGCAATCCGTCAGATGATGGTCTTTTTTTTCACGCCTGAAGATTCTACTGCCATGGCAGGACAGGGCAATATCACCTTTGACATCAGCACCAAGAACCTGAACCTAGGCAGTGCAAAAGCCCTGTTCTGGGTACTTGGCACCATGGGCATGTTTTACCTGATCACCCTGATCTAAAGCAGGCGCTTTGCCCATAACGCTTTTCCCGGCGTAAGGCCGTTTAAATAAAACGGGCTGTTTATCAACGTTTTGGATTGACACTGATTTTAAAGTACAGCATACCTTAAAAATAATTTGTCACTCCTTCTCCTCCCCTATTAGAATTCGATAAACAGCCCGTTTATTATTTTTAAAGTACCCCTGAAAAAAACGTCTCACTTCAGCTGTTCCCCTAACCTGCCTTATTTTTTTAAAAATTCATTCACAGCCTCGTAGTATCCCCTGGCCTCCGAGATGGTGTTGTGACCGGCCCCACGGATGGTAACCATTCTCTTTGAGCCGGCGAGGCTTTCATACAGGGCCTGGGTCCGTTCAGCCGGGATGATCTCATCATCGGCAGCGGCCAGTATCAAGGCTGCGGCCCGGATCTCTCCGGAAAAATCCGTTGTCCGGTGGCGGTCCGTCAACACCAGCCCCACCAGCCAGGCCGGATAAAACCCTGCGGCAACCGCCTCTATGCTGTCAAAGGGGCAGGTCAGGATCAGGTGCTTCAGCCCCCGTTTCCACACCAGGTAGGAGGCAATTGAAGAGCCCAGGCTGCGGCCCCAGGCCCCGCACCGGTCCGGTGAAAGGCTGTAATCACCCGCGACCCTGTCAAAAAGTGCCAGGGCATCGGCCTTTAATTCATCCTCCCCGGGTTTTCCCTGGCTTTGGCCGTATCCCCGGTAATTGACCAGGACCACATTGGCCTCCACCCGGGCCAGGTAGTCCTCTATATTCAGGGAGACCTCCTCTGCATTGCCGCCGAAATAAAAAAGCGTGGGAAGATTTTTCATATCCTTTTCAATGATCCAGCCCCGGAGGGTGATATTGCCGGCTACTGAATGAGAAAACTCTTTTACCGGCAATGCCGGCCGGGCCAGCTGTTCTTTACGGGTTCTGTCCAGGGGAACCGGAAAATAGAGCAGTTTCCTGGAAAACAGGCGCAGCCCCCCGAAAACAACAATACTGATAATAAGTATACCGGCAATCAGTTTCATTTTTTATCTGTCCTTATTTTAGCTATCCTTTGCCTGAAAAAAATCATATAGTCTATCTATACCAAATCCCGGGGAAATTCATCATCTTTTCCATAATTTAAGCGCCATGCCCGGCAGGTTTTTCCCCGGGCAGGCACCATCACCGGCTTGACAAAGCCGGCCGAGTCACTACCCATTGAGTCTGAATATATAAAAATCAACACCCAATTTTAAGGAGGCCCCATGCATCACGCACCGGATCAACACAGAAAAGACGTCAGCCAGGCAGACTGCTGGAATCTTACCCCCCTGTTTACAGCGGTTGAAGACTGGGAATCCCTTTACACGGATCTTGAAAACCGGATCCCGGACTACGGGGAGTTCAAAGACAGCCTGGGCAAAACCGTTGAAACACTCAAGGCCTGCCTGGACTTTGACCATGGCATGGGCCGTGACCTGGAAAAAATATACACCTATGCCCACCTGAAAAACGACCAGGATAAAACCGACGGGGATGCAGACAGCCTGTTCCAGCGGGCAATGAACCTGTATACCCGGATTTCCGATGCAGGGAGTTTTATTATCCCGCAGATCCAGGCCATCCCCGAAGATACCCTGGCAGGCTATCTGGCGGATCCGGCCATTGCCGACTACAAATTCTACCTGGAAAAAATTATCAGGAAGATTCCCCATACACGGAATGCGGAAACAGAA
>JAKSAX010000050.1 GCA_022361395.1 Desulfobacterales bacterium
AATAGACGGATGGCATTATGACTACACCCACAATTATCTATACCATTACCGACGAGGCGCCGGCGCTGGCCACCCGGTCTCTTCTTCCCATTGTAAAGGCCTTTACCGCACCTGCGGACATCCGGGTTGCCACTAGGGATATCTCTCTGTCCGGAAGGATTCTGGCCAACTTCCCGGATTATCTGAGTGAAGATCAGAAGATCTCAGATCATCTGGCACAATTGGGCGAACTTGCAAAAACGCCACAGGCCAATATCATCAAGCTGCCCAATATTTCAGCCTCCGTTCCCCAGCTAAAGGCGGCCATTGCAGAACTCCAGGACCAGGAGTATTTTGTGCCGGATTATCCGGAGGAGCCGGCAAACGACGCTGAAAAAGAGATCAAGGCACGCTATGCAAAGGTGTTGGGATCTGCGGTGAATCCCGTCCTGAGGGAGGGGAATTCAGACCGCCGGGTGGCAGGTGCCGTCAAGCAGTACGCCAGGGAAAATCCCCACTCAATGGGGGAGTGGTCCGGGGACTCGTTATCCCATGTGGCCCATATGACGGACAATGATTTTTACGGCAGCGAAGTCTCGGCTGTGATGGAGAAGAAATGCCTGGTCAACATCGGCTTTGAGGGAAAGGACGGAACCAAGGTCCTGCTAAAGGAAAACCTTGCCCTGGAACCGGGTGAGGTTATTGACGGATCTGTGATGAATATCCGTTCCCTGAGGGAATTCCTGGAAAGGGAAATCTCGGAGGCAGAGGAAAAGGGGCTGCTTTTATCCGTTCATCTCAAGGCCACCATGATGAAGGTGTCTGATCCCTATATGTTCGGCCAGGCCGTGACGGTCTATTTTAAGGATGTGTTTGAAAAACACGATGCCCTGTTTAGAAATATCGGTGTTGACCCCAGCAACGGCCTGGGGGATGTCTATGCCAAAATCCGGGATCTGGATACAGAGACCCGCGGGCGTGTTGAAGCAGATATCCGGGCGGTTTATGAGAAACGCCCGCCGCTGGCCATGGTGGATTCCGATAAGGGGATCACCAACCTCCACGTTCCCTCCGATGTGATCATTGACGCCTCCATGCCTGCCTGTTTGCGGTCATCCGGTAAAATGTGGGGGCCGGACGGAAAGCTCCACGATACCAAAGCCATTATTCCGGACCGGTCCTATGCCGGTATCTACCAGCAGGTATTTGAATACTGCCGGAAACACGGGGCCTTTGATGTCACCACCATGGGGAATGTCTCCAATGTTGGGCTTATGGCCAAAAAGGCGGAAGAGTACGGCTCCCATGACAAGACCTTTATCATGGAAGGGGACGGAAAGGTCCGGGTGACAGACCCGGAAGGTAACCTCATCTTTGAACATGAGGTTGAAAAGGGGGATATCTGGCGGATGTGCCAGACAAAGGATGTGGCCATCAGGGACTGGGTACGCCTGGGGGTTGACCGGGCCAGGGCAACCGGGGCTGCCGCGGTTTTCTGGCTGGATGAAAACCGGGGGCATGATGCACAGTTGATTAAAAAGGTGGGCCTCTATCTTAAAGACCATGACCTGTCAGGCCTTGATGTTCAGGTTCTCTCCCCCAAAAATGCCATGGATTTTACCCTGGACCGGGTAAGGGCGGGAAAAGACACCATATCCATCACCGGCAACGTGCTCAGGGATTATCTTACCGATCTTTTTCCCATTCTTGAACTGGGGACTTCGGCCAAGATGCTGTCCATCGTTCCCCTGCTTGCCGGCGGCGGCCTATTTGAGACCGGTGCGGGCGGGTCCGCACCCAAACATGTTCAGCAGTTTATGGCGGAAAACCATCTCCGCTGGGATTCCCTGGGAGAGTTTCTGGCACTGGCCGTTTCCCTGGAGGATCTGGGCCTGAAAAACGATATGCCAAAGGCTCTGGTGCTGTCCAGGGCTCTTGATAAAGCCAATACGGAATTCCTGATGAATAAGCGGTCCCCCTCCAGAAAGGTGAATGAACTGGATAACCGGGGCAGTCATTTCTACCTGGCAATGTATTGGGCACAGGCCCTGGCTGAACAGGATGAAGATCAGGAGATTAAATCAATTTTTCAACCTGTGGCCCGGGACCTGTCAGCCGGCCGGGAGACTATTCTCAAGGAACTGCTGGATGAACAGGGCCGTCCCATGGATGTGGGCGGATATTTTCATCCTTCCGAAGACCTTCTGGCAGAGGCGATGCGGCCCTCTCCCTGTTTCAACGCCATTGTGGATAAATTGGTATAGACGTATACCTGCTGCCAACGCCGTGATCTGAATCTCCACCCTGCCTGTACGGGCGGGGTGGTTTCATTTCAAGCAGGCGCCGGACTCTTTCCTTTGTGGCGGGGTGGCTTTGGAGCAGGGGGGCTGGCTTTGCTGCCAGGGGGATAAACATGCGGCGCCAGCCGTTGAGCTGTGATTGCTCTACCTTTGACAGGGCTGAGGCCAGGGCATGGGGATCGTTGAGCAGGGTGAGGCTGCCCAGGTCCGCTTCGAACTCGCGGGTTCTGGAAAGGGCAAAGTACAGCATCGTGCTGATCGCAGGGGCGAAAATCATGAGCAGCAGGGGGAGAAAGCTTATTTCCATGGCGCCGCTGATTGCCAGGGGAACGGACATGAGCAGCAGTATCTGGCCGGCCAGGGAGAGGTACCCTGTAATTCTGCCGAACACGGCGGAAAGGGCCATGATCTGCATATCATTATTTTTTATATGGGTGATTTCGTGGGAGAGAATTCCTGCCATTTCCCTTGTGGTCAGGGCCGAGAGCAGGCCATGGGTAATACCAATGGCCGAATCTTTGCCGCTGCCTGCGGAGAATGCATTTAATTTGGGGGAGGGAAGATAGTAAAGATCCGGTGCCCGGTCCAGCCCGGCCCTTCCGGACAGTTTCCCGGTAATGGCATAAAGCCCGGGAACAACCCTGGGGTTTAAGGGGCGGGCCCTTAGGCTTTTCATGGTGAGTCGGCTGGGCATCCTCGGGGTAAATGCAAAGGCCAGGGCTGTAATGATAAGGGCTGTCTTTATCCCTGAAAAACCGGCCAGAAACCATCCCAGCAGGCTGAGCAGGCCTGCCATGGAGACCAAAAGGGCAATGGTGTGCATCCGGCTGATAATATGATGCGGTATTCTTATCTCCTGTTTCATGGGATCCTCCTTAACGGCAATCGTTACGGGTTATCGCATTAAACAAAAAATAAGAAGGGGCCGCTGCCTTGTCAAATCAAGATCCGGACAGGAAGGGATACCGGTTTACCCGGCAGGACCTACAGCCACTCTGCCACGGATTTGAGTTTCACCATCAGCTCCTCTTCGCCAAAGGGTTTTCGGATAAAATCAGTGGCCCCCATTTTCATTATTTTCTTAAAGGTGGCGTCCTGGGTTTTGGAGGTTAACACAACAAAGGGAATGTTTTTGAACTCAGGGTTTTTCTGGAGGGTACCCAGAAGCTCCACACCGTTCATTCTGGGCATTTCCAGATCCGAGATGATCAGGTCCGGCCTGAGCACGGTAACCGCATCCAGGGCCTGCTTGCCGTCGCTGGCCTGGGTTATTTTTCCGATACCGTTTTTTTTCAGGATACTTACGATCAGGTTTCTTATTGCGTTTGAATCCTCAACAACCAGCAGGGACAATTTATCTAGTTTTTCCATTTACACCTCTTCTGTGTTTACAATGATATGATAAGCGGCAACCTGGGGATCACCGCTGTTTTGTCAATTATTGCGGGATCACGCAGTAAAAAGGGTCAGCTGGTTTCTCCGGGCGTCTGCATGCTGGATGGTAACCTGCACCACATCCCCGTGCTTGAGCTTGAACCCGGATGACGGCAGCCTGGCTTCCAGCATGAACTCCTTGAGCAGGACATTATAATGATCCCTGTGGCAGTCCAGGATCAGCCCTTCAAAATCCTTGCCTTTCATGCCCTCCAGGTACTTGATCAGCCAATACCGTTTCCGGGCTCCCTGCACCCTGCCGGTATTGGCCATGGGAATGGAGATGACCTGGAGGATCTCTTCAAGCTCCTGGATGGAATAGGGTCTGCCAAGGCCCAGGATCGCTTTGATCTGGCGCTGGGTCAGGAGATCGTGGTACCGGCGGATAGGCGAGGTGGCCGTGACATAGGCCTTTACGCCGAGCCCTGCGTGGGGTTCTGCATGGGTATTTATGATGGCCCGGCTCAGGTGTTTCCGCTGCATGAAATTGGGCATGAGCTGGGTTTCCACCCCTTTAAATACTCTCTGCTTGGGCGGGGCCTGTGACCTGAATACCGCGGGCATGTCATTGGCGGACAGAAACTCGGCCATCAAGGCATTGGCCAGGATCATCATCTCAGATACCAGCATTCTGGAGGGATTCTCCCTGTCCACCTTGGAATAATGGATCTCCCTGTTTTCATCCAGCCAGACATTAACCTCGGGCAGGGTGATCTGGATGGCACCGTTTTTCAACCGTTTCTCCCGGAGAAGGGTGGCCATCTTGTAAAGACTGGTGATGGGGTCGTTCTTGCCGTTTAGAAGATTGGCCTCCGAGTAGCTCATCTGCTGGTGAACTTTGATAATGCTGGGCACAATCTCATAGTCCAGCACTTCAAAAAAACGGTTCATATGAACCAGGGTGCTTATCCCCGGTCTGACCTGCCCCTCTTTGAGGCTGCAAAGGTCCTCGGACAGGCTGGAGGGGATCATGGGAAGCTTGTCATCGGGCATGTAAATGGATGATGCCCTGTGCCGGGCAGCCATATCAATGGGATCCCGGTCATTGATATAGGCGCCCACGTCAATAATGTGGATCCCGAGCCGGTACCCGTTTTCTGTGGTTTCCAGACTGATGGCATCGTCATAGTCCTGGGTGGACTGGCCGTCAATGGTGATCAGGGGCACCTGGGTAAGGTCCCTGCGGCGGGGATCGTCAAATACCAGTGCCGCAGCTTTGGACAACCGGGCGGCCGAG
>JAKSAX010000049.1 GCA_022361395.1 Desulfobacterales bacterium
AGGATCAAACCCTTCCAGGACCACCATGCAGGTGCCGTGGTTTACCGCGGCAAGCACCCCCAGTACACATCCGAAGCAGTGGAAAAGGGGAACGGGGAGGCAGAGCCTGTCATTCTCAGTAAACCCCTGGTTGGCACCGATCCAGTATCCGTTGTTGCCGATATTGTAATGGGTGAGCATCACCCCCTTGGGAAATCCGGTGGTGCCGGAGGTGTACTGCATGTTGACCACGTCATGGGGGCTCAGGTCAGCCTGGCGGGACTCGTAGTCTTCCTCGGGAACCATGACGGACAGGGCGCGGATTTCAGGGATGGTATACATGCCCCTGTGTTTTTCAGGCCCGAGAAAAGCCACCCGTTTGAGATGGGGGAATTTTTCCGATTTAAGGTGCCCCCGCTCACAGGTCCGCAGTTCGGGCACAAGGTCGTATACCGTGTTGATATAATCGGTATCCTGGAATCCGTCGATTAGAAACAGGTTTTCCGTCTCGGACTGGGTCAGCAGGTATTCCAGTTCCGCGGTTTTGTAGTTGGTGTTTACCGTCAGCAGGATGGCGCCGATTTTTGCCGTGGCAAACTGCAGGGTAACCCAGAAGGGAATGTTGGTGGCCCAGATTGCGACCTTTTCACCCTTTTGCACGCCTAAAGCCATAAGGCCTTTGGCTGTTTCATCCACAACCTTTGAAAACTCTTTATAGGTCAGCC
Source organism: Desulfobacterales bacterium (assembly GCA_022361395.1). GTDB lineage: Bacteria > Desulfobacterota > Desulfobacteria > Desulfobacterales > Desulfobacteraceae > Desulfobacter. The sequence goes on from JAKSAX010000049.1 coordinate 705, forward strand.
TGAAATCCCGGTCCACGTAGACAATGGCCGGATTATCAGGGTACCGCTCGACAGTCTGGTCCAGAATCCGGCCCAGGGTCAGTTCTTTTAATGCAATGCTTTCATCCATGATTATGCGCCCCCTTTATTCCGGTACGTAGATCACGGCGTGGATGGTTGCTTTTTCTTCTCCCGCACAGGAGACGTAATGGGGAACGATGGAGTTGTAATACACGGAATCCCCTGTTTTCAGGGTATAGGTCTCATTACCGTAAATGACTTCAATGGAGCCGGAGATCACGGCAATAAACTCTTCCCCCTCATGGGAGGAACGGGATTTCTCCTCGGCTGATTCAGGGAGGAGTTCCACGAAAAAGGGTTCCATATGGCGGTCTGCCTTGCCTTTGCCCAGGGAGTAGAAGTTCAGGGCTGCGGCCTTGTTTTTTCCGCCGAGTACTGAGAATTCCGCCTCCCGGTCTGCCTGGCGGACTATATAAGGATCAGTGGTGTCCTGGTCATCCAGAAAGGTGCCCAGGCGGACCCCGAGTGTCCTGGCGATTTTCATCAACGGGCCCAGGGGGGGATAAACATCTTCTTTCAGCATGGTCTCTATAAAATCCGGGTCCAGGCCCGTGGCCTGGGCTAGCCCGTTGATATCCATTTCCCTCTTTTCCATGAATGATATGATCCGCTGGTTCACTTTTCCCTTCTGCATGAGTCCTCCCTCTCGTGTGAAAAAATGTAATCCTATAATATATAGAAAATACTTTGTCAAAATAATCGTTGTGATCAGGGGTATTCTCTTGTAGAGTCAGGGTAGAATCGTTTGATCATCTGTGCTGCAGGGCAATACGGCACATCAATGAGGGTTGTGATCAGGCGCTGACATTCAACTTATGCTGCCGCTGTAAATTCTGCTGAAAACCCCTTTGAAAAAGATGACAGGTATGGCGTTTTCCGCAAATGCTTTTTTATACGGCATTTGGCGTAAATGCCTTAGGCAGGGCACCTGGAGCAGGTGTCCCAGGAGACAAAAGATGAAGACTATTGAGGTAAATATAAAGGCTGAATTCATCGTTCCGGATGACTGGGAAGTAACCGAGCACATGCCTGATCCTGAATATCCCGAAGATATCCGGCGGGTGCTGAAAATTGAGAACCAGTACTATGATTTTTTCCCGGAATGCCTGGTCAAGGTCGTGGATCCGGAGATGATCATCTGGTCGGCGGATGAGGGCCGGACCGAGGATATCATAGACTGCATGGACGGATTTCAGGTCAATATCCGGGAAAAAGATGCGTAAGGCCGTGCCTGACGCAGCGCAGGGCAAAACCTGACATCCTGATTCGAGGACCGCTGAATGAATCTTCTTGCCATCCTTTCCAATATCCGCCTGCCCGACCTGGTGGATATCCTGTTGATTACCATTGTTGTGTATCAGTTTTACTCCTGGTTCTGGGGCACCCAGGCCTTTAAGGTGCTGGTGGGCCTGGCTATCCTGAGCGGTGTCTTTGTGCTGGCCAAATCCTGGGGGCTTTTCTTGACCACCTGGGTCTTTCAGATTCTCTGGCCCGTGTTTGTCATCCTTCTCATCATCCTCTTCCAGAAAGAGATACGACAGATGCTTGAGCATTTTAATCCCCTGAAAATGGTGGGGATAAAGCAGGGGGCAATTGCCGGCGGCTGGATAAAGAACTTTGCCGGGTGGGTGTTTGAGGCTGCGGAAAAGCGTACCGGGGTGCTTGTGATTTTTCAGAGAAGGAGCCTTGTGGATGATTTTATTACCAGGGGGATTGATATGGAAAGTGATCCCCAGCCCGAGATCCTTTCCGCGGTGTTTGACAAGCACTCCCCCCTCCACGACGGCGCCATGCTCATTTCAAACGGGAAAATTTCATCTGTCTCCTGTTTCCTGCCCCTGTCCACCAGGGATGACCTGCCCCGGAAGTGGGGAACCCGGCACAGGGCGGCCCTGGGCCTGACGGAGAAATGCGATGCCGGGGTGCTCATTGTTTCCGAAGAGCGGGGGGAGGTCTCCCTGGTGTCGGAGGGGGCGGTCAAAGAGATTGAGAACACGGGTACCCTTGCAGCAGAGCTCAGGGCGCTGACAAAGGACCCCCGGGAAACCAGGGCGGATTTTAAAACCACGGTAACCGGGTGGCTCACCCGGCGGTACAAGGCCAAGTCCCTGGTATTCGGCATGGTGTTTATCCTCTGGCTGGCCTTTGCGGGACAGCAGAATTTTGAAAAGACCCTGGTGCTTCCCCTGGCGGTTAAAAATCTTCCCCCGGGTATTGTGGTCACGGCTCCGGCTGATCTGAACATATCCGTGACCTGCAGGGGGCTGCGAAAAGATGTCAGTCTTTTAAACAACACCAATGCCAGCGCAGTCCTGGATCTTTCCCAGGCTGTCCCGGGAACATCCCGATATCCCATATCCACAGGCAACCTGAACCTGCCCAATAACCGGATCCAGATTGCCAACATTACCCCGTCTAAAATCGAACTCATCCTGGAGAAAGGCTAGGATGGGATAAGGATAATCGCCGATGGCGCTCCTCAAATCTAAACTCCGGTTTCCCGGTATCGTAAACATCCTTCCCAGAAAACGGCTCTGCCGCCTCCTGGAAAATACCGGCAATAAACGGCTGGTCTCAATAACCGCAGGGGCGGGGTATGGCAAAACAACCCTTGCGGCAGAGGCGCTGGCCCCTAAAAAAGACCGGGTGATCTGGTACCGCCTGGACTCCCTGGACAGGGATTTCGGCGTATTCATGGATTACCTGGAGCTGGCCTTTTCCCTTAAATTCCCCGGCACGGAGTTCCGGCCGGCATCCGACCCTACGGGGCAGCACTGGGAGGGGAGTGGAAAAATACGCCTGAAGGCACGTCTTAATACCTTTGCCGCCTGCCTGGAAGAGACGGTCAGGGGAGAGGCCTTTCTTGTCCTGGACGATTTCCACCTGGTTGACCGCGTCCCTGATATATGCCGGGCCGTGGCGTATATGCTGGACATTCTGCCGGACAATATCCTGGTGGTCCTGCTGACCCGGAAAGAGCTCCCTTTAAAGCTGTCCAGATTCAGGGCAGGGGAGCAGCTCATTGAGATTACAGAAGGGGACCTGGCCTTTACCCCGGCGGAAACCAGGGCGTTTTACGCCGGGATCAACACCCTTCCGGTTACAGAGGAGAATGTCGGGGAAATCCAGAACAAAACAGGAGGCTCGGCCGCAAGCCTGGTCCTTCTCAAATACGCCTTAAAGGATAAGTCCCCCGAAGAGATGAGCAGGCAGCTGGCAGAATTCCGCGGCAGCCAGCGCCACCTGTTTTCATACCTGGAGGAGAATTTTTTTGCAGCCCAGCCGGAAGAGACCAGGATATTCATGCTCAAGGCCAACCTGCTGCCTGAAATTGACGTAAAAAAATGCAGGCAGGCCTTTTCAATTGACAACGCCGGGCAGATGCTGGACCGTCTTGTAAGGGAGCATCTCCTGGTCTTTCCCTCCCATGACGGGCCGGATATATTTTATTTCCACCACCTGCTTAAAGATTTTTTGTCGGTAAAGCTGACCAGGCAGTTTTCTGCCGGAGAGATCCGGGAGTTCCACCGGAAAATAGCGGCTGCCCTTGAGCCGGAAAATACCTTTGAGGCCCTGGATCACACCATAAAAGCCGGGGAATATGAAGCAGCAGCCCGGATGATCCAGGAGCATGAGATCAAGTTTCTTCTCCAGGGGAATCTTCTCTTTGTGGAGCAATGCATCCGGAATATCCCCGAGGAGATCCGGAACAGGCGGCCTATGCTCTTATACTTCCAGGCCCAGCTGCTGTCCTATTACGGCCGGCCCGGCCAGGCCATGGACAAGCTCAGGACCGCCCTTCGGCTTTGCCGCAGCCAAAACGCAACGGATGAGGAACTCAAGTGCATGGTTGACCTGGGTTCCCTCTACTATTTCACCGGCCATGTCAAGGAGGCAAAGCTGTTCATGGAGCAGGTCCTGGAAAAGGTGGATGAACAGTCCAATACCTATGTGATTGTCATGACCTTTTTGATTTTTCTCTCCTCGGCCCTGGGGGAGTTTAAAAGGGCCAGGGCCTATACTGCCCGGGCCAAACAGGTGATTATGGATTATCCTGAGTTTGAAGGCAGGGTGGCCATGGTGCTGATCAGGACCTCTGAAACCTATTATCATTATATCCGGGGGGATTATTCCCTTTCCGGTGATGTAAACCGGAAGCTGCTGAAAAGCGCAACCGACCTTGGGGTTGAGGCCTGTCTTCCCCTGGCCTATTACCAGTATGCTGCAACATGCTCAAGACAGCGGGAATTTGAAAAAGGCCTTGAATTTGCCCGCCAAGGAATCGCGGTTTGTGAAAAAATGGCGTTGGGGGACAGCAAAAAAGGGTGGATCTATCTTGCAGGTGCTGAAAATTACCTGGGGCTGGGCAGGCCTGATGCTGCCATGGCTTTTATTGACAAGGGAGTTGAGCTGTTTGAGGCGCCGGGAAACCGGTGGGCGCTTGCCAATGCCTGGGAGCTGAAGGCGCGGTGCCTGCCGGAACAGGACACGGCATCGGCCAAGGCCTATTTAAACGACGCCTTTGATATCATAGAGAGCTACGGGCTGACGGTTACCCGCGGCCTGCTTGAAAACACCATGGCCAGGATACTGATCCGGGAAAAGGATTTTGCCGGCGCCATGACCCTGTTGGAGAACGCCAGGCCCCGGCTTGACCAGGTTAAGTTCCATCTTTTTGAAAATTACCTGCTCTCGTCAAAAGCCCTGGCAGGATTGAACAATGAAAGAGACTCCCGGAAATATTTTTCCAGGGCCCAGGTGCTTTCTGACAAAAAACAATACGGCAGGTGGATTGAAAAGGAGAGGCCCCAGCCCCCCCGGATGACCGTGAAAATGCTGGGCCCGTTTTCCATCAGCATCAACAACAGGGTCCTGGACCTGTCCGCATGCAAAAGTGCAAAGGCCCTGACCATATTAAAATACCTGGCCGCCCATCCCGAAGCCGGGTTTATTTCACGGGAGGTCCTTATTGAACTGCTGTGGCCTGAAGAGGATATCCGGAAAACCGGCAAACGCTTCAACATGGCCATGAGCAGCCTGAGGCGGCTGCTGGAGCCTGATCTCCCGCCCAAAGCCCCCTCTTCTTTTATCCGGCGGAAAAAAGACAGGTATTGCCTTGGCCGGCCGGGCCAGGTCACAACTGATGTCCACCTCTTTCTGGAGGCATTGCGCACCGCTGAAACCTGCGAAAAAGAGGCGTCCGGTACAGGCTTGTCCTCCCGCCTGGAGGCGGAGGACTGCTACGCCGGCGCTTTCCTGGCTGAAGACCCTTATGAGGAGTGGTGTATCCCCATGAGAGCATCCCTGGAAAAACGCCATCTCAGGAATCTGTGGGCCGTGCTCAACCACTTTGAAAACCGGGGTGACAATGATGCCGCCATTGATTACGGCCGGAAAATTCTGGCTGTTGATCCCTATGATGAAAAGGCCTATGAAAGGCTCATGGACCTTTACAACAATGCGGGCCGCCCTTCGGATATTGCAATGACCTTCCAGGCTTACCGGGATAAAATGCACCTCATGGACTGCCCTGTGGATCCGCGTATGGCAGATCTCTATGAAAAATTGATCCGTTCCTGACCTGCCTGCCGGTTTAGGAATCGTTACAAAATAACTTGCTTTAAATCATTTTCAAAACAAAAGACCAAGTAATTTTGAAGCCGGTCCTTACTCGCCGATTTACTCAAAATTTACTCCAGGGGGGTATACCTGCTCCCAATGTGTAATACCTTGGCCGGCGGTGTCAACCGCTTAGGGTGCAAGGTTAACAAACCCGTTAGAATGAAGGAGAGCGCGTAATGCTTGAACTGGCTTTGAAGGGAAGTAAATCATATTGGATATGGATAGCAGGACTCTGTACAATCATCGGTATCGGCGGAGTCTTTTATGCGGACCAGCTGATCAACGGCCTCATGGTCACCGGCCAGAGCCGGGATGTATCCTGGGGATTTTATACGGCCCAAATGACCTATTTTGTGGGGGTGGCCGCAGGGGGTGTCATGCTGGTGCTGCCCTATTACCTGCACAATTACAAGGCATTCGGCAGGATCACCATCCTGGGGGAGTTCCTGGCCGTGGCCTCAATTATCATGTGTTTCCTCTATCTGCTCATCCACCTCGGCCAGCCCATGCGGGCGCTGAACGTCTTTTTACATCCCACGCCCTGGTCAATGCTCTTCTGGGACGGTAATGTGCTCTTTATCTATCTTGTCCTGAATATCATCATCGGATGGACAGTCCTGGATGCCGAGCGGAGCGGGGTTGCTCCCCCATTCTGGACCAAACCCCTGATCCTGATCTCCATTCCCATGGCGTTTTCCATTCATACGGTTACTGCCTTTATTTACTGCGGCCTGCCGGGCAGGGGGTTCTGGCTCACCGCAGTGCTGGCCCCGAGATTCCTTGCCTCGGCCTTTGCCGCAGGACCGGCGCTGCTGATCCTCCTGGCCATGTTCATACGGAGAACAACTGAATTCGATCCCGGAAAAGAGGCCATCCATACCCTTTCCCTGATCGTGGCCTACGGTCTTCTGGCCAATCTCTTTTTCCTGGGATGTGAGGTGTTTGTGGCCTTTTATTCGGGAATCCCCTCCCACATGGACCATATTAAATATCTCTATACCGGCCTCCACGGGAAATCCGCCCTTGTCCCTTTTATGTGGGCCTCCCTGGCAGCCATGGGCAGCGGGCTGATCCTTTTGCTCATCCCCAAAACCCGGAAAAACGATACCCTCCTGGTCTTTTCCTGTATCCTGGTCTTTGCCGGGACCTGGATTGACAAGGGGCTCGGCATGATTGCAGGGGGATTTGTTCCCTCCCCCCTTCACCATGTCACCGAATATGTGCCCAGCCTCCATGAGATAGTGATTTCCGCCGGGGTCACGGCCATCGGTCTGCTGATCTTAACGGTGCTGTACAAGATCACCCTGTCGGTGAAGCTCTATAACCAGTCCGGAGTCGTGCAATAAAGGCTGCATCCGGCTGCCGGAGCCCCGGGATCCCCCGCAAAGGTCCTGCTCCGGCTGCCGGTTTTTTTGTTTCCACGAAAGGTTGAAAATTTTTGAATCCGCGTTAGTATTGTTGGAACCATCCATATTTATATTAAGGACAGAACGATGACCAACGCCCCAGGCCAGTTACCCAAAAATTTACCTTTCCCGGAACTGCCGGGATTTATAAGCCCGGAAGAAAAAGAAGACTACCGAAATAAAATCAAGGAACGGCTGATCAGGGAAAATGCCGTTTTGATCGCCCATTATTACACGGATAATGAGGTGCAGTCCCTGGCCGAGGAGACCGGCGGATTTGTTGGTGACTCCCTTGAGATGGCACGGTTTGGACGGGATCATAAGGCGGATACCGTGGTTGTTGCCGGGGTTAAGTTCATGGGGGAGAGCGCCAAGATCCTTACCCCGGATAAGCGGGTGCTGATGCCCACCCTTAAGGCCACCTGTTCCCTTGACATCAGCTGTCCCGTACAGGAGTTCACTGAATTCTGCGATGCCCACCCGGACCGCTCCGTTGTGGTCTATGCCAACACCTCGGCTGCTGTAAAGGCCAGGTCCGACTGGGTGGTGACATCCAGTATTGCTGTAAAGGTCGTGGGTTACCTGGCCGAGGAAGGCAAGAAAATCATCTGGGCCCCGGATCACCACCTCGGCAGGTATGTCCAAAGGGAGACCGGTGCGGATATGATCTCCTGGCAGGGCAATTGCGTGGTTCACGATGAATTCAAATATGAAGAACTCATGGGGCTGAAAAAGGCAAACCCGGATGCCGCCGTCCTTGTTCACCCGGAATCCCCTGAGCCGATAATAGACCTGGCTGATTTTGTGGGATCCACCTCACAGATTATCAATGCCTGCAGGACCTCAGATAAGAAACGGTTCATTGTGGCAACGGATAAAGGCATATTTTTTAAAATGCAGCAGGCCGTTCCCGACAAGGAACTGGTCATTGCACCGACCTCAAGTGAAAGCGCCACCTGCCGGAGCTGTGCCAGATGCCCGTGGATGCAGCTTAATGATCTCAAAAGACTGTCAGAGGTATTTGATACCCCGGGCAATGAAGTGCTTGTGGAGCCGGATATTATTGAAAAGGCCCTGATCCCCCTGAATAAAATGTTTCAGTTCATGAAATCCTGAATCTCCGATACGCAGTATTGATATCTATATACGTCAACGGGTGCCTTGACCGGGGCACCCGTTCCTCCCATTCACGCCTGAAAAAACTGGCCTCGCCGAAGGATACGCCAACAGAGAAACCCTGATTCCCCCGTTAACACGGACCCGCCAAAAGGGAACAATCCGCCCGGTTTTATTTGAAATGTTTTTCAAATTGCTGTACATGAAGCTGAGGCTAAGGTTACCTCTGAAATAACCGCATCTTGACAGGCAGTCCATGCATACACAATTCTCCTCTTTAAAATCATATGACAACTATTTGAAATGCTGTTCAATAAGGGAACTCAGGCAGATTGTTGAGGATATTGACCCGGATAAATACCCTGACAGGGCCGGGTTGGCAAGAGAGAGGCTCCGGGAAGCAATGGCTGCACAGCAACCCAACCTGTTTGAAGATGTCAGCCTCAAAACCCTGCTGGTCCCTGCAGATCCCAGGGATTCGGGTATCTCATACCTGTACCTGGTTATCCCTGTCTCTGCATTTATCCTTTATTATTTTGCAGGACAATTCCTGGCTCAATGGGAGATGATTACATTCAGGCCCTGGCTGCTGATGCCCGTGGTCATTGCAATGACTGTTCTTTTTGACGGAGGCATGCTTGCCTTTGCAATGAGGGCCGCCCGGAAATTTAAGTTCCGGCCGTTTCTGAAACCAATTACTCCTTCAGGTGCTCTGCGGGATTTTTTCATCTCTTTCCTCCTGGTCATACCCGTCAACATCGGGATCACCATTGTTGTTTTAATATTAACGGCAGTGATAGATGCGCCGGTAAAAACCCATTCCCTTATCCAGTATATAAGTTACGCCCCCAACAGCTGGACTGTTATATTCTGGCTGGTGGCCATCTTCACCATTTTACCGGTGGTTGAAGAGGTGTTTTTCAGGGGCTTTATTTATAATATGCTCAAAACAAAGGTATCTGTGGGGCTTGCCTGTATTATCCAGGCATTTTTATTTGCCGTCTGCCATCCCTATGGGATTGCCGGCAATGTCGGTATTTTTATACTCGGCCTGGTTTTGGCCGTGGTTTATGAGAAAAAGGGCTGCTTACTGAGCCCCGTATTTATCCACTGCATAAAAAACGGCCTTGTTGCCGCCCCTTTCCTGATCACGGCCGTATTCAACCTGCATTCCCCGGCAGTGAGCCGGGATGATGCATTAAACCGTCCGGAATGGCTTTTGAACTCACCACCGGAATATGTGGAGCAAAAGGAGACCGGCCAGGCGCAGTTTGATTATGCAAAGGAGACCTGGGGGAGCCGTGGAAACAAACTATGGAAAAAAGAGGCCAACGCCTTTATGGCAATCCCTCTCTGGTTTCCTGAAGATGAGCTTTCCTCGGGTAAGGCGGAACTCGGGCTTGCCTCAATCTACTTTTATAAGCTGGGGGATTATTGGCGTACCATTGTCACGGCGGAACGGGTAATAAAGAGCTATGGAAAGAACAGAGAGCTGTCCGGCCAGGCGCTCTCGCTCCAGGCCTGGTCCTATTACATGCTCAAGAGGTTTGATACCAGCCGCCGATTATTCAGGCAGGTCGTATCTGAATATCCTGAAAACCAGGCACTTACGGACTCAGCCGAAGAGGGGCTTAAAAGGCTTGAGGTCATTGCGCCGGAACGCTGAGGTGTTACAGCCGGCTGGCACCATTGTACTCAAAGCTGATAGAACCGGCGTATGGAATCCTGGTGCAGGGAAAAAGACCAGTGTTCAAATTGCAGGATATCGGCGGCGGCCCTGAAGTTGCCTTTTCTAATGGAGTCAATGAGTCTTGTGTGTTCAGCTATATTGTTCTTTTCCCATTCCACCACATAGGATCTCAAAGGAAAATTGTAGAGGCGCTGCATGATGGGGGAAACCAGGTCCAGGAGCAATTTGTTGTCCGCAAGCCTGAGGAAAATCTGATGGAATTCTATGTTGAGCTGATAGTATTGGTTAAACCGCCCGCTCTCCAGGCTCTCCAGCAGAGCCTCATTAACGGCTGTCATCTTTTCAACCTGTCCGGAATCAAAACGGTCAAAGGCTTCGAGTATGGCCGATGACTCCAGGGCGCCCAGTACATCATATGCTTCCTTCACGTACTCCAGGGTTATGGGATTTAACAATACGCCTTTTCTTGGCTGAATCGTGACAAACCCTTCTGTTTCCAGTTGGATCAGGGCATCCCGCAGCGGGGCCTTGCTGATATTCAACTCATTGCATATTTCCGATTGATTTATATAACTGCCTGCCGTTAACCGGCCCATTTTCATCTGTTCACAAAAATACCTGTGTACAGCTTCTCTCAGTGATTTTTCTTTTTCCATATCCTGTGCCTGTCTGGTGTCTGAATGGGCAATACTATAATCGTATAACTGATATATCAATGAGGTGAGTCAGTCAATAAGGATTAAAAAACTTGGAGCGTTTTAGTGGCATTTGCCTGTTGACATTGAATATTTTCTGATATATCTATGAATGAAATTTTATTGATATATCAGATATCTGTGTCGCTGATGTGATGATTAGATGTTTTTATAATTATTTAAAATTAAATAGTATTTTGTTGTATTTCATGAATAAACATTGCTTGTTGGAAAATAAATTCTTGGGCCATGAGTAATGGTTTTATGTGGTGTGATATATCAGAGATGCAAATCAACACCGCAAAAATTTTTAATCCCGGATAAAAAAGAGGAGAAATGCAAATGACAGAGTTTACAAGGGTGAGAAATTACATCAATGGTGAGTGGGCGGAAGAGACGGGATGCGAATACGTTCCGCTGTTTAATCCATCCACGGGAGAGGAAATCGGAGAAGTGCCTCTCTCTTCCAATGAAACCTCTCTTTCTGCCGTGGCCGCCGCTTCTGCTGCCTCCGACACCTGGAGAAACGTTTCCCTTGGGAAACGGATGGATCATCTGTTTGCCATGCGTCAGGCTGTTGTGCAGGACCAGGAAGAACTGGCCGTTTCAATTGC
>JAKSAX010000048.1 GCA_022361395.1 Desulfobacterales bacterium
CTAACAACTAATGGGAAAGATATACACGTATACTGATCAGTCAAACTCTAAAGTTTAAACTTTTCCGCTGCCCGGTCGCTTAAATACTCTCCAATGGGCATGGCTGATGTTGCCGCCGGTGACGGGGCGTTACAGACATGGAGGGAGCGGGGGCTTTCGGCAAAGAGGAAATCATGTACCAGGCTTCCGTCTTTAAGAACCGCCTGCGCCCTTATGCCGGCCGGGTAGGGTGTCAGGTCTCCCGGCTCTAAAGAGGGGCAGTACTTCCGGATCCGTTTTAAATATCCGGGTTTGTAAACAGAGTCGATCCACTCCCCGATACCTGACCCAAGGTGATTGGCCATCACTTTCCAGAAACCCGGGAACGCCAGCATTTCAAGGGTGTCCCTGATATCGATATTCACTGCTCTGTACCCCTCCCGCTTCCAGCCGAGGGCGGCGTTTGGGCCCACGGTGATACAATGGTCGATCATGGGGGTCAGGTGTACCCCGAGGAAGGGGAGGTCTGGGTCCGGAATAGGGTAGATCAGGTGGGAGACGATCCTGTTTAACCTGTCCGGCAGCCTGTAGTACTCCCCCCTGAAGGGGATAATCATGAAATCAATATCAATATCCATCATCCGGGCCAGCCGGTCTGCCTGAAGACCGCCGCAGGCAATGAGGTATCCGGTGGATATCTGCCCGGACCCGGTGTCAACAATAACCATGTCACCTGTTTCATAAATGCCTGTCACCCCGGAGCCGGTTTTAACCGTCCCTCCCAGTTCTTTAAACAGGCCGGCCATCTTGGCCGTGATGCGCACAAAATCCGTAATGCCGGTGGCAGGCACCTTCAGGGCGCCCAGCCCGAATATATTGGGCTCCAGCCGGTTCAGGTCTTTCCGGCTGAGACGGCGGGTTTCAATCTTATTCCGGCCGCAGCGTTTTTCAAGGGCATCCATCCGTTCAAGCTCTTTAGGGGTGGTGGCCACCAGCAGTTTCCCGCATTGCAAAAAGGGAAGGTTATGGGCCCTGCAGAAATCTATGGTGGCCCGGGAACCCCGCTTGCAGAAATCCGCCTTAAGGCTGCCCGGCTGGTAATAAACTCCGGCATGGATCACCCCTGAATTATGCCCGGTCTGGTGGGCGGCAAAGCGCTTTTCCTTTTCTATAAGAAGGATCCGGGCATCCGGATATCTGCGTTTCAGTTCAAGTGCTGTTGCTGTGCCCACTATGCCGCCGCCGATCAGGGTGATGTCAAAATCTGTCAAGGCTGTGTTCCTTTGAAATTGCGTCGTTGATACCGGGCAGATTATAAACCGGTGCGGTTTTCATTTCAATGGGAAGTTCAGGGCTGTGGGGGAAACGTGAAAGCAGCAGTGATTGTGCTGCTTTCACAATTCAACCGGCACAAGGCATGGCTGAGGCCTTTCAGTTATCGCAACCGCATTGTTGATTACCCAAGGAATCCCCGGGCGGCAGCTCTTTTACCGCCTGCTTTTTCTTTTCCTTGGACCCGGTGTCCTTTTCAGTCAACGCTTTTTCCTGCTTGCCTGCATCTTCGAATTCAACCTGGCAGCAGCTGTTATGGCTGCCCCCGAATAACCGCCGGATGAATCCCGGTTTTTTCTTTTCAGTCATTTTTATTACTCCTTATTAAACGTTTAAAAGGTTAAATGCGTATCCTCCGATAACTGCCGTGGAGAAGATTACGAGAACAATGGCCGAAACCAGCCGCTTTCTGAATATACCTGCCAGCATGCTCATTTCAGGGATAGCCATTCCTGCTCCGCCCACAATGAGCGCTATAACCGCACCCATACTCATGCCCTTCTGGGCCAGTGCCATGCCGATGGGGATTGCCGTTTCCGCGCGGATATACAAAGGGATGCCGACAATAGCTGCCACTGGGATCGCAAAGGGATTGCCGGGCCCTGCCAGGCTGACGACAATATCCTGCGGCAGGTATCCATAGATGCCTGCACCAATGCCGACACCAATGATGAGGAAGGGAAGCACCGCCCTGAAATCCTTCCAGGCCCCTGAAAAGGCAAACCTCAGTTTGCCGCCAAAAGTTATCGGGATGTTGCCGGAACTGCTTCCGCAGCAATTTTTTACCCTAACATTTTTCACGTTCCGGGCTTGTCCCGTTTTTTCAAGAACCACACCGAAGACAACGGATGCGGTAAAGGTAACAAGGCCGTAAATAACCGCGGCCTTCAGTCCCATCAAGGCTGCCACCATACTGAGAATGATGGGATTTAAAATCGGGGAGGCAATTACAAAGGACATGACCGGCCCGAAAGGGGCACCGGCATTGAGGAGGCCCAGTGTCATGGGAATGGTTGAGCATGCGCAAAAGGGCGTCATCGCACCGATCAGGGCGCCGAGAAGATTACCGAGGATCCCCCTTCTCGACAACCAGCTGTTGAGCTTCTCCTGGGGGATGTACATGAGAATAACCCCGACAAGGGTGCTTATTCCCAGAAACAGAATTGTGAGTTCCACTGTTATGAATGCAAAATATTCCAGTGTTTTTGTTAGTGAATTCATAAATAACCTTTTTATGTTTTCGGAATTATAGAAACATTGGGTTTAAAAAAAATGCAGATGCCATTGGTTTCCGGGATTCAGTTTCGGATCACAAAAGCCGGTCTGCAAGGTTACAGGTATTGTTTTCCCTCCTTACTTTCAATCTGAATTAAAAATCATATTTCTAGAATTATAGAAATATTTTCGCAAAAAAAAGGACACGCAAGCTATTTGCCGCAGGTTGTGCCTGTACAGCACTCCTCCTTGAGAAATTCCATCAACTCTGTCAATGCATCGAATTGAGGGATACAATAGAGGGTGCGGCTTTCCCTGACCTGCTTTACAAGGCCCACAGACACAAGCCGGCTTATATGGTGGGACAGGGTCGAACCCGGTACATTCAATGCCTTCTGGATCTCACCCACTGCCGCACCGCCATGGCCTGCCCTGACGAGAAACCTGAACACTGCCAGGCGGGTGGTATTGCCTAACTCTGCCAGTCTTTTTGCTGCATCTTCATGTTTCATGTCCGAAATATAAGGAACCGTTTTAAGAATGTCAAACTATTATTTTAGAATTATAGAAATATATTGTTTGCCCCTTGTATTGGATCATCTATTTCCCTGGTTTTTAGGTTAAAAATATCACGGTTTTATCAGGGTCAACGCATGTAACCTTTCAGGTCAAATGATTTCAGCAGGTTACTTTTATACAGGCAATCGCAGGCAAAATTTGAATAGTGCCTAAGTGTTCAAAATTTTTAAAAATTAAAAACCGTGCCAAATTTAAATGCGATTGCCCTGACGGTTTTATTGACAACCAGGCGGCTGGTATTTTATCCTGCCACCATACCCGCCTGAACTGTGAATTAAAAGATCAGACAACTTGGCATCGCTTTTGTAACCCCCTTAAATAAAAGGAGTGTGTCCATGAAAAAAATTTACACTGGTATTGTTCTTGGTATTTTTCTCCTCCTTTCAGGCCCGTCCTATGGAGAGACCATTGTTTTTGCCACCGGAGAGTGGCCGCCGTTTATCGGAGAGACCCTGGATGATTACGGGCTTCATTCCAGGATACTTAAAAAGGTGTTTGTTAAAATGGGGCATGAGGTTAAATTCGAGTTCATGCCCTGGAAACGGGTATATGAGCTGACAAAAAAGGGAGACTATATCGCTACCTATACCTGGTCGAAAACCCCTGAAAGAGAGGGGGAGATGTTCTATCCCGCCAACGAGCTTTCCCTGTCAAAGGAGGTGGGGTTTTATAAGAAATCAAAATTTCCCAACGGTCTTGCGGTCAGCAGCCTTGACGATATCAAAACCCAGAACCTGAAGGTTGTGGGTATTGCCTCTTACTGGTATGAAAAGGCCCTTAAAGAGATGGGTATAAAGGTACATATCGTCTCCACGGGTGAGCTGGCCTGGAAAATGCTCAACGGCGGCCGGGCAGATATACTCATTGAAAATATCGATGTGGGAAAGGCCGAGTCCCAGACCGCTTTGGGGGCAGGCAAAGATGCCGGGTTCGGCATGACCGAGCCCGTGAAGACCCAGCAGATGTATTTGATTTTCTCCCGGGTTCATCCCAGAAGCAAAGAAATCATGGCAGAATACGATGAGACCGTTTCTAAGATGAAGGCCGCCGGTGAGCTGTAAGAACGCGGCTGACAAGAAACCGGAAACACGGTATATCGCATAGAAAAAACAGAAGATTTCCCCTGTATCAGCAGGGGAAATCTGACACCCCCCGAAATTTACAACCCGCCCTTAATCATTTCCATTCCGGCACATCGCCGCTTCCTTGATAATCACATATGGAAAATAATGCTCCGGACTTTCACGGTCGCAGTTTCGCATCCGCACCCTGTCGCGATTTCACAATGGTTGACCTGATTTTCAATTTGGTTTGGACTTTCCGGGTATTGTATGGCCGTGAATTATCAGGGCATTGCCTGATTTTCCAATGCCGGCGGATATCTGGCATGGTCTTTGCCATTGCCATGGGAAGGAGGACTGACTTATGGATGAAAATGATTTTTGGAATAAGCATTCCCTGCGGTTTCTTGAAATGGCCTATGCACCGGAGAACCGGGAACGTATTGAGAAACCGGACGGGTACGGTACCCGGACCGGGGAGTGCGGAGACCGGGTTGAGTTTTTTATCATGGTGGACCAGGGCTGTCTGAGTCACATCTCTTTTGAGGTGGACGGCTGCCTTAATACCATGGCCTGCTGCAATACCGTGGTCCGGCTGGCTGAGGGGCAAACCGTTGAGGAGGCCTGGCGCATCACCCCGGATGAGGTAGATAAATATCTTGAAACCCTGCCTGCTGACCATTACCACTGCGCAGAGCTGGCCATGGGCGGATTTTATCTGGCCCTGTCCGCCTATGAAAACAGGAGCACCGGATAAAAAAGCGGAGCCTCTGTGTGAATTTTGCAATTTTTCTAAATTCTTCAAATGATTAATTTTAAAAATTCGTAATTGCGGGGCGTAGTCCGGAAATCCATGGAATGGTGTTTTGCTGTAACTGCTTGAAAAATAAGCATGTTTATACCGGGTGTGGGCAGGTGGCATGGTTTCTGCTCTAAAGTAAGCCAGAAAAGGATGGTGATAACCGGCCGGAAAAACAGCAGCCGGAAAACAGCCGGCACGCCGGCGGGTAAACCAAGGGTAATATTTTAAAAGGTTCCGGATATTATGAAAGACAGAAAAGATCTTCACCTCATGCTCATTGATAATGACAGGCATATAAGGGAATCACTGAAGGTCTTTTTCGGGGCAAGTCACACAAATTTCCTCATATTCAAAACCGCTGAAGAAGGGTTGAACGCCCTAAAGTACCAGAACGTGAACGTGGTCATTTCAGACTATTTTCTGCCGGACATGGACGGGGTCTGTTTTTTGAAACAGGCCGCACGGATCCAGCCGGATGTGACCCGGATTCTCATGGCAACCATTACCAGTGATGACCTGGAACAGGAGATCCTGGCAGAAGGAATAGACCGGTTCATTGAAAAACCGCTGACAGTCGCCACCCTGGATACCGTGATCAATGAACTGGAAACCCTTAATTTTTCTAACCGGAGTCGGAGATAAAAATGGAAGAAAAACAATCATGGGATTGGAGTACGCAACTCAAAGAAATACCCCTGAAGGAGTGGGAATCCCGTTTTAACTGGGTGGAGGATATCTGCATATCCCGGGATGGGGAATCAATTGCCGGCATAGTCAACCTGGATGAGATGGCATTTGGCATCTGTGAAAACGGGGAATTGTGGGAAGGGGAGCATGAAAAGGCCTGGAGTCTAAAGGCACTGCCGGACAACCGGTTTGCCGCCTGTGTCTGTGTCGACGAAGAGTGGGGCCTGATGGTGGACGGGAAGGCCTGGGAGAACCGGTTTGATTTTATCTGGCACCTCTGTGCCACGCCTGACGGAGCCCACGTGGGCCTGGCCTTCCAGAACGATATGGAATACGGCATGGCTGTGGATGATTCCCTGTGGGAATCCACCTATGAAAATATGACCGGGATGGTGTTGGGGCAACAGGGCCGGACAGCCGCGGTTGTCCAGGCCGAACCCATGGCTGCCGCCGATGTGGCTGCTTTTTCACAAGGCCTGTTCACCGTGGCGGTTGACGGCCGGATATCAGGGGAACGGTACCTGAATGCCTGGGATATTGCCTTTGATGCCACAGGCGAACATCAGGCGTGGGCAGTCCGGCTTGACCGTGAGCAGTATTCAATTGCCGTTAATGACACTGTCTGGGACAACCGGTTCCAGGCTGTCTGGGCCCCGGTGTTCTGCGACAGGGAAAAATCTGTGGCAGCTCCGGTCCGCAACGGCGGGAAGTGGCAGTTATATAAGAACGATGCCCTGTTCTGGACGGGCAAATACGAAAATATCTGGAGACTGCTGGCCAATCCCGCCAATGTCGGTCTTGCCGCTGTCGTAGCCCCGGCTTTCGGCAGGTGGGGGGTGGCGGAGAACGATATTGTCTGGCCGGTCACCTGGGATACCATGGTCCGGGATATTTACTATTCAGAGGACGGCAACGTCCTGCTGGCGGTATTCAAGGACAGGGGATACTGGGGCCTGGCCAAAGACGGCAAGCCCTGGCAGC
>JAKSAX010000242.1 GCA_022361395.1 Desulfobacterales bacterium
AAAAGCAGGGAAAGCAAAATTAAAATCTTCAGGGCAATCCGCCAGGGTGAAAACAGGGGGGAGTTAACCCGGTTAAAAACGTTAACCCTGCTCAAAATCTTTGCCATCTGTTTCAGGAGGTAAGATAAAGGTGTTTACCAGATCTTCCCAGGAGACATCGGGCACGTTGCCGTAAATGTCCGGCACCAGTTCACCGCCGTCTGCAGCCCTGAGCCCTGTTTTCTCTTCAAGGAAGTCATGGAGATCCCTGGCTGAGGCATCTATAAACTGGGTGGCCGTGTCCATGAACATCAGGTTTTTCAGGTCTTGTTTCAGGTTGGGGCAGAAGAGGGTGAGCAGCCAGCCCTCTGTGTACGGGGCCTTGACAATACCGCCCGGGTTCTTTTGGGCATGGGGGTTTATCCCTGTGATCACCCCTGATACCGGTGACATAAAGGTGATTCTGTTTTTATCGCGGCCAAGGGTAAAGGCGGGGGCCCCCCGGGTGAGTTCCTTGCCCATGAGCGGGGCGGACAGGCTGTCGAACTGCCCGAAAAGCCGCGAGGCAAAATCATCAATACCGATGCTGACCATCCCGCTGCCTTCTATTTTGATCCAGGTGTGGCCTGAAGCCAGATAATAGCCGGCCGGCAGGGCAAAGCCCCTGACATCGTTAAAGCCGACCTGCTCCACCCGGGTGTATACCTTGAACTGGTCCTGGAAAAACTGGTCAAACTCACAGTCAATGCAATGGTAGGCTTTGGGGCAGACCTTAAAATCAATCCTGCCCTTCATGTGGTGGATGCACGGGCGTTTGGCCCGGGGCAGCCTGTTCAGCCTGTCCTGCCAGAATACGAATTTGCCTGACCGGCGGCGGACAGGTGCATTGCCTTCCCTTGCCAGCTGGTTGTCACGGCAGACCCGGGTCATGGCCTGGTTGAACCGGCAGTCCGTGCAATGAAAGTCTTTGACGCAGGTTTTGTTGTGAACCACCCCTGCCTGCATCCATATACAGGCAGGAGCGCTCTGTTCTGTGCGAAATTCCATGGGTTGCTCCTGGGAAAAACCGGGACAATCTGTTTACCCGGGCTTTTCCGTTAGCTGTTAATGGTTGGCTGTCAAATCAGGTGCGGAGGAACCGCTCCACCAGGTTGTTCCACCCCAGGGTGGGAAGGTTGCCGTATACATCATGGGTCAGGGTGCCGCCGTCTGCTGCCAGGGGGCCGGTGACCGTTTCGATCATCTCTTCCAGGCCCGATACTTCCCTGCCAAGCCATTCCGGACTTTTTTCATCATCCATCAGGGGGCTTACTGCAGCTTTAAGATCTGAGTTGTGAATCGTAAACAGCCAGTTTTCGGAGTAAGGATCGTCTCCCATGTGACGGGTATCTTTCATGGCATTGGGGTTTACTTTGGTGATTACGCCGTTTACCGGAGACCGGACATCTGCGGTATTGCCGTTCCGTTTCATCCCCCAGCCCGTCTCCCCGTGATTCAGTTCCTGGCCCATGAGGGGAAGTACCATCCGGTCCGGGTTGCCCAGCACCTTGAATGAAAAATCATCCATGCCCACCCGGATGATGCCGCCGTCTTCAATTCGGGCCCAGGTGTGGCCGGTGTGGAAAAAATGGCCTGAGGGCAGCCTGAAGCCCTTGATGTCCTGTACATGGGTGACTGCCCGGGCTGCAGAAGGGGAGAGGGTATCTTCCAGGGCCTGGTCAAAATCGCAGTGATCGCAATTATAGTTCATGGGACAGTTCCTGTGGCCGGTCCGGCCGGTGAGGGCGTGGCGGCAGGTTCTGTCCGTGGAGTCAAAGCGCCGCATGGCCTCCTGCCAGGTAATGTGTTTGCCTGTGGCAGCCGCCTTGACCATGCCCGCGTCAAACCTGCAGGTGGCGCAGTCATAATAGTGGTTGCAGCTCTTTTTCTTAACCACGCCGGACTGCATCCAGATACAGGGATTTTCCATTGCCTTGGTTTTCCGGGTACTGCGGGTAAGGGTTTTCATGATTGCCTCCTTATAGGGTAAAGTTAGGTTTTGCCTTACACCATCGTATAAGAGCAAAAAGGATACCAGGGTCCCGGCAGATGAAAAGAACAGCCGGGAAAGAGCGTTGTTAAAGGCATACCTGCTTTCCGGAGTGCAAGGAGAAATTACCGGGAAACCATAGCGGTGTGGTGTTTTCCTGCACACCTGCGGATAAAATCCTGGGCTTGTAAGGGAAATGCCTTTGTTCACAGTGGTATTGAAGGATGTTGGATTTTACGGCAGTGCATTTGGATTTTCCTGCAATAAGGTTTTCTTGGACATAATACAGGGGGGTGTGATAAAAAAAATTATACTTCTTGTATCTTCTAACCAAAGGATGCTGCCATGGACATTCAAAAAAATGAAATGGATACCATCCTCGATGGTATCAGGGATTTTATCCTTATCATTTCCCCGGAACAGGAGATCCAGCTGGTCAACGATGCATTTTTAAAACATATGAATTATTCAAAGGAAGATGTCATCGGGAAAAAATGCTATGAAGTTTTCCAGAAGGTGACCCGCAAGAGCAGCAACTGCCATAAGAAATGTCCCCTGGACGAGGT
Organism: Desulfobacterales bacterium; assembly: GCA_022361395.1. Classification (GTDB taxonomy): domain Bacteria; phylum Desulfobacterota; class Desulfobacteria; order Desulfobacterales; family Desulfobacteraceae; genus Desulfobacter. The sequence goes on from JAKSAX010000242.1 coordinate 2,575, forward strand.
GATCCGGAACCAGCGCCACTGCCAGACCGAACTAAGCCGGATCGGGTCGGACGGCAAAGCCAGGTACACGGAACTGACCATTTTCCCCGTCTGGGAGAAAAAGGGAAAGATCTCAAAGTTCATTGAGATCAGCAGGGATATCACCAAGCGAAAAAAGGATGAAAAGGGGATTCAGGACCAGCTCGCGGGGCTTGTGGCCCAAAGAAGCCGCGAACTCAAGGAGACCAATGAGCGCCTTCTCCACAAGGATAAAATGGCCTCACTGGGCAAGCTGGCCTCCTCTGTTGTCCATGAAATCAACAATCCCGTGGCAGGAATTCTCAACCTGACCATGCTCTCCAAACGGATCCTGGATGAGGATGAGATAAGGGAGGAGGAAACAGTCTTATTCCGTCAGTACCTGGATCTCATGGAAACCGAAACCCGGCGGATCAGCCGGATCGTCAGTAATCTCCTGGTCTTCTCACGGCAGTCTAAAATCGAGGTTATCAAGTTTGATTTAAACGAACTGATCAATCAGATTCTCATCCTGAATTCCAACCTTTTAAAAATCAACAGGGTCAGAATCGTTGAAGAACTGGAGCATAACCTGCCGCTGATCAGCGGATCCGAGGATCAGTTAAAACAGGTGTGCATGAACCTGATCTCCAATGCAGTTGAAAGCATGTCCGCAAGCCCGGAACGCAGGCTGACGCTCAAAACCTTTTCCAAACCCAATGAAAAAGCAGTGGGCTTTGTGGTCGAAGATACCGGCGGCGGTATTCCCCAGGAGACCATCCCCAAGATTTTTGAACCCTTTTTCACCACAAAGAAAAAGGGTAAAGGGGTCGGCCTCGGCCTGTCAGTGGTATACGGGATTATCAAAGACCACGGGGGCACCTTGTATGTGGATTCGGAACCGGGAAAGGGCACCTGTTTTACCATTACCCTGTACCAGGACCTGGAGAAAAAAAAAGGTGCCGCTTCCCTGACTGCACCTGATATCCGTGATGAACGTGAAAATTAAACCTTTGAACTTAAGGATTCACATTTCTTCACTCCCTGATCATTTCTTAACAATGATTTTCGTTTTTTGTGCGACCGTAATATGAGTTTCCATGGGGATTCACCCTAAAAGCAACAAAACTATTTACAACTCTATAGTTCACTGGTACTTGAATCAAGTATCGAGTTGGATATCATTCAAATTTAAGATAATGCCATAGAATATTTTGTCATGTCTGAAAGTAATTACAATTGGGTTTGCTTCGAGTGCCGTTTTGCTACACGACAGACCAAAACTTACAAAAAAACTCCTAAATGCCATTCTTGTGGCAAAGATTGTGTTTGTCTGGGTTACAAAATAAGAATACCCAAAAAGAGAGATGTTAAAGGATAGAAAAAATTACAGGCAGTAGTCAGACAAGTAAATTCAAATCGTCTTGAAACAAAAATGACTTCTTTAAGGTTCAGGATCTTTCAACTGAAAAATGAAATTCAAAAGTTAAGCAGCAAAGAAGAGAATAAAGATAGAAATAAACTCATTCATTTATTGAAAGAGGAATTGGATAAAGTCCTAAAACTTAAAGTGGGATGGTTTAGATAAAACCTGCCCCCCCTTAGTCCATTCTTATTGCAAAAAATATGTTGGCCCATCTATCCTTTTTATGCTCAGGTCTGCCACCGAATGGATTGCTGAAACTTTTCCCGTTGAAACCCCTTGGATATACATCTCGGCTATGGCGATTTTTAGGGCTCGTTCAGATCGGCTGCCTTTATCCAGAGTTGAAGGATGAAAAGTGATACCCCCCCGGACTTGGGGAACCTTTAAAGGCAAATTACCAAGCCGTGATGCTACCGTTTTGTCTTTAAATCCGTTTGCATATCCTGTTCTGTCTTCTGCCCGTTCCCAGGGCCGGGCATTTTCATACAGGCATTTACATGATCCGTTCTTTCTTCAGCAGCATGGCATATTCACCATTTTGGGCGGCAAGGGTTTTGTGGTCTCCCTGTTCCACAACCTTGCCCTGTTTGAGTACCAGGATATGGTCGCAATCCCTGACCGTGGACAACCTGTGGGCAATGATGATGGACAATCTTCCCTGCATCAGTTTGTTCATGGCGTCATGG
>JAKSAX010000105.1 GCA_022361395.1 Desulfobacterales bacterium
ATCGAGGAAGCCATCAAACGGGCAAATATCCAGAAGAGTGACGTGGATGAATGCATCATGGGCCAGGTCCTGCCCTGCGGTTACGGCCAGAACCCGGGCAAGCAGGCCGTCATCAAGGCCGGCCTCCCCTGGCAGGTGTGTGCCATTACCGTGAACAAGGTCTGCGGATCATCCCTGAAGGCCGTGATGCTGGCAGCCCAGGCCATCCAGTGCGGTGACGCCGATGTGGTGGTGGCCGGTGGCATGGAAACCATGAGCATGGCACCCTATTACATGCCCAAAGCCCGGTGGGGCCACCGCATGGGACCGGGTAAGCTGGAAGACCACATGATCCACGACGGCCTCTGGGATATTGTAAATGACTTCCACATGGGCATGTCCAACGAACTCTGCTCCGAGAATTGGGATGTCAGCAGGGACGATCAGGATAATTATGCAGCCGAATCCTACCGCAGGGCCAATGCCGCCATAGCTGCGGGTAAATTCAAGGACGAGATCGTACCGGTGGAAGTACCCCAGCGCAAGGGCGATCCCAAGATCTTTGACACGGACGAATGCGTCCAGGACACTGGCCTGGAATTTCTGGCCAAGATGAAACCCGCCTTTAAAAAAGACGGGGTGGGCACGGCCGGTAACGCCTCCATCATATCTGACGGTGCTGCCGCCCTGGTGCTCATGAGCGAGCAGAAAGCAAAGGAACTGGGCTGTGAAATCATGGCTGAAGTCGGTGCGCAGTGCTCTGCAGGCATTGAGCTGGAACATGTTCTGATGGCCCCCATCCATGCGATTCCCCAGGTCCTGAAAAAAGAGGGCATTTCCATTGAGGATGTAGATCTCTTCGAGATTAACGAAGCCTTCTCCGGCACCTCCTGCGGCATCAACAAGGTGCTGGAACTGGATCCTGAAAAGGTGAATGTCAACGGTGGGTCCGTTGCCCTGGGCCATCCAATCGGTGCGTCCGGCGCCCGGGTGCTGACCACCCTGATTTATGAGATGATTAAACAGGATAAAAAGACCGGCCTTGCCTCCCTCTGCCTTGGCGGCGGAGAAGCTGTGGCCCTTGTTGTAAACCGCTAAACCGGCGGATTCAAAATTGAACTGACATGTTGAGGAATTAAGGAGAAGATGATGGATGTAAAGACATTTGGTGTAATCGGCTCCGGCCAGATGGGCAACGGAATTGCCCAGGTTGCGGCGGCAGCCGGACTGAACGTGATAATGAGTGATATCAAAGCGGAGTTCTGCGAAAAGGGCATGGCCACCATCGCAGGATCCCTGGGCCGCCTGGTAAAAAAAGGTAAAATGGAAGAGGCGGACAAAGAGGCCATCCTCGGTCGCATCAAAACCACCACGGATCTGAAAGACATGGCTGAGGCTGATTTTGTTGTTGAGGCTGCCGTGGAAAGAGAAGACCTGAAGTTTAAGATTTTCAGAGATCTTGACGAGATCTGCCCCGAGCACGTGATCCTGTCCACCAACACCTCCTCCATTCCCATCGGCAGGATTGCAGCCCAGACCTCACGACCGGACAAGGTGATCGGCATGCATTTCATGAACCCGGTTCCCCTGATGAAACTGGTTGAGGTCATCAAGGGAATCGCCACTTCCGAAGAGACATTCAAACTGACCTGGGAGTTGTCTGAAAAATTCGGTAAAACCCCGGCAGAGGCCAATGATTATCCGGGATTTATCGCCAACCGGATTCTCATGCCCATGATCAATGAGGCCGTATTCTGCCTCTACCAGAGCGTGGGCAAACCCGAAGACATTGATACGGTCATGAAACTGGGTATGAATCATCCCATGGGTCCCCTGGCACTGGCCGACCTCATCGGTCTGGACACCTGCCTGGCCATTATGGAAACCCTGTACGACGGGTTCAAGGATTCCAAATACAGACCCTGTCCCCTGCTGAGAAAATATGTGGAAGCCGGCTGGCTCGGCCGGAAAACCGGTAAAGGGTTTTATGATTACAGTTAAGGATCGGCTCCGAAACTACGTATCTTTTGTTATCAAAATACCCCAGTCTTTTATGGGTTTTTGGGAACAAATTAGATCAAGTTGTTTGGTAACGATTCCTAAGTAATTCCTGACGGTAATATTTTCAATTCAAGCTGCAGCAGGCAGGCCTTCCGGCTATGTGTGCTGCAGCTTTTTTTGTTTACGGAGGCACAGCATGTTCCTGTCCTGTCACCAACTCATTCCGACATCCGAGATCAATCATCGTATAAAAGGGCTCCAGCAGGCCATTGCCCGGGAAAATGCAGATGGTGCATTGATCGTTCAGAAGGCCGACCGGTTCTACTATGCAGGCACCACCCAGCAGGGCTGGCTGTACGTTCCTGTCCAGGGGGCCCCCCTGTTTATGGTGTTCAAGGATGTGGACCGGGCACGCACGGAGTCCGGCCTGGATAATATTGTTCCCCTGCTGAGTCCCAGGAAAATACCGGATGCCCTTGCAGGGGAGGGGATTCCGCTCCCGGACCGGCTGGGGCTGGAATTGGATGTGATGCCTGCCAATACCTATGAGATGTTCCGGTCGGTATTTAAAGGCGCAGGGATAACGGACATATCAACTGCCGTCCGTCTCCAGCGGGCTGTCAAATCCCGGTTTGAAATTGATCGTATTCAAAACGCCTGTGCAGCTGCCGATGCGGTTGCCGCCCGGGTTCCCGAACTGGTGAAAGAGGGGATGACCGAAGTGGAACTGGCAGGCCTTGTGGAAGCCCATGCCCGGAAACTGGGACACCAGGGAACCATCCGCATGCGGATGTGGGACAATGATCTGTTCTATGGTCATATCATGTGCGGCCCGGGTGCTGCCGTGCCCGGATCCCTTTCGTCTCCCACCGCAGGGGTGGGGATGAATCCCTTTGTGGGGCAGGGGCCGTCCCTGAATACCATCGCCCCTCACCAGCCTATACTTGTGGACTATGTCTTTGCAATGGACGGATACCTGGCCGACCATGCCAGGATATTTTCCAAGGGTGAACTCAGCGATGTCTTTTATCAGGCCCACGATGCCATGCTGGATATCCAGGAACAGGTAAAGACAATGGCCGGTCCCGGAACCATAACCGGAGACATCTATGATGCCATGGTTACCATGGCCAGGGAAAAGGGATACGGAGACTGGTTCATGGGTGCGGCAGCCCCTAAAATAAGGTTTACCGGCCACGGCCTGGGCATTGAGCTGGATGAGTTCCCCTTCATCGCCCGTGGGCAGACACTTGCCCTGGAAAAGGGAATGGTCATTGCGCTGGAACCCAAGGTGATTATCCCGGGCAAGGGGGTTGTCGGTATTGAAAATACCTGCCTTGTCACCGGGGACGGTTTAGTCTCCCTGACCAGGTATCCGGATACGATTACCCTTATTTGACCTGTTTGCTCTTTGTAATTGATGAAAACGGGGTGGGATTATGTCCGTTCAAACGATGATTAAATTCAGCCTGGCACCGGTACTGGTATGGCAGGGCAGGCAGGTGCGCAAAAGAACACCTGTGCTGCCTGAGGCCAGAGGCCCCCGCAAAGGAATAACCGGGGGGAATGACCGGGGGCTTTTCCGGCTTCTGGTTATCGGAGACAGTGCTGCTGCCGGGGTTGGGGTGGATCACCAGGAAAACAGCCTGATGGGCCAGATTCTGGAGTGCATTCCGTCCGGGATCCGGGTATCGTGGGCGCTTTGGGCTAAAAGCGGGATAACCACAGAGCAGATGGTCGGTCTTTTGGAAGAGACACCTGCTGTCCGATTTGATGTGGCCGTCACCTCGCTGGGGGTGAATGATGTTAAAGCCGGTGTTGAACCTGACGTCTGGCTGGGTCTCCAGCAACGGCTTGTTTCCCTTTTGGAGAAAAAATTCGGTATCCGGCATATTGTCCTCTCTGCCGTCCCTCCCATGAATGAATTTCCGGCACTGCCCTGGCCCCTGGGGTGGTATCTGGGGCGTGTTGCACGGAAAATGAATCAAAAACTTGACCAATGGACAATGGGGAAGAACTCTCTTTCGTTCATTCCCTTTGACCTGCCCATTGATCCCGTGCATATGGCTGAAGACGGGTTCCATCCCGGACCGGTACTTCACGGGATTTGGGCCAGGCAGGTGGCAGACCGCATCCTTTCCATGGAGTCCTCCCCGGGAGATTAATATTAGTATTTGACACCTTTTAACGGCTCTTATATTCTTAGGTGTACCTCTGTGAAGCAGGGGGTGAGTTGTAGGCCGCTTTTTTGAAATACTCTTCCATACAACACCATACAATTTTCTGAATCCATTGATTATTTTACCATCAACGGAGGGTAGGATATTGAGACGATTTCGTTTTTTGGATGACCGCGAAAATGGACCACAGCGTTTCAGGGGGCTGCTTCTTTTCTGCATTCTCCTGGTATTGATAATTTCAGGGTGCGACCGGGCAGCGGAGCCTGAGTCGGTTAATCTTCCGAAGAGGCAGTCCCGACCCGTATCCCTGCAATTGCAATGGGTAACCCAGTGCCAGTTTGCCGGTTATTTTATTGGCCTTGAAAAAGGCTGGTATAAGGATGCGGATATCGACCTGACGATCCATCCGGGGGGACCCGATATCGTACCGGTGGATCTGGTGACATCCGGCAGCAGGGATTTCGGCACCACCCTCCTGGCTGAACTTGCGGTTTCCGTCCAGCAGGGGAAGCCGGCCATCGGCATTGCCCAGATCCAGCAGGATAACGGCCTGCGGCTGCTGGCCAAGGCCTCTTCCGGTATCCGGGAACCCAGGGATTTTGCCGGTAAAAGAATCGGTGTCTGGCTGGGAGGATGGGAAGTCCAGTTTAATGCGCTGCTGGCCCTGGAAGGCATCCGGCCGGATGAGGTTGATGTGATCTCCCAGGGGTTCAGCATGGCGCCTTTTATCGAGAACCGGCTGGATGTGGCCTCGGCCATGATCTACAATGAATATAATATGGTCATATCCCGGGGGATAAATCCGGATCAGCTCGTGGTGATTGATTTCGGGGATTACGGGCTGGGGTTTCCGGGTGATGTGCTGTTTACCTCAAATACCATGGTGAGATCCGATCCCGAACTTTGCCGTAAAATGGTGGCGGTGAGTCTCAGGGGGTGGAAATATGCCCTGGATCATCAGGATGAAGCCGTGGCTGTGGTGCTTAAACATGACAGGTCCGGTGTGGCGGAAGAGGCGCATCAGAAAAAAATGATGGCTGAGATTTCAAAGCTGACCTCCGGCTCTGCTGCCCTTGGCCGGATTAAACGGGGTACGATTTCAAAAATGATAGATACCCTGGTCCGCCACCGGGTTATGGGCAATGAAGTACCGCCGGATACCGTGTTTACGGACCGGTTTATTCCGGCAAACTGATCTTCGGGGAAATTTTCAGAATGGACAACAGCCTGTTTAGAAAGATATCGGTCAGGGGCAGAATCATCTGTGCCTTTGGCATCATTGCAGGGATTATGGGGGGGAGTATTTTGATTCTTACCATATTCCAGAGCCAGACCCTTGGGAGCCTGAACCACGTTATTGAGGTGGACAGCCGGTCTGACCACCTGATGCTGAAGGCCTCTGCCAAGGTGGTCCAGTCCCGCCTGGATCTCCTCCGGTTTATCATGGATTATCTGCCCTCCACCGCCAATGCCCTGGAAGATGCAAGGGAGGCCAGAACACTTTTGGCCCAGGTGGATGAACATGCACATATGAATGGCACTGACCTCAACGCCCTTTTAGAGGATCTTGACGCGTTTATCCGCCAGATCGGGCATGTTCAGAAGGCACAGAAGACCAAAGGCCATCCAGAATCCGTGCGTATGGCATTTCTGGCCTCAAAGACCGGTCATGACATAGGACAGCGTATTGAAAAAATCGTATCGCAAAACGAAATCCATATGCAATTTGCTGTTTCCCAGGCCCAGAGCCATGCCCGAAAACGGCTTATTATTTACAGCACAGGATATGTCATCATAGTCTGTTTTGCACTTGTCCTGTCGGTTTTCCTTGCAAAGAGCATTACCCGGCCGGTCCGGTCCCTTGGCAGGGCGGCCATGGCATTTCAACGGGGAGAGTTTGACACCCTCGCCCCTGTGAGCGGCCGTGATGAAATCACCAGCCTGGCAAAGACCTTTAACACAATGGCCGTCCGGTTGAGGGAGTCCTTTTCCGAGTTAAGGGAGTACCGGGACAGCCTTGAGGAAAAGGTTGCCCTGCGGACCCGGGAGATTTCCAGGGCCAATGACCAGTTGAAAAGGGAAAACATGGTAAGGCGCCAGGTTGAAAAAGCCCTCCAGAGGGCGAAAAATGAGGCTGAGGCCGCCAACCGGGCCAAGGGACAGTTTTTGGCCAATATGAGTCATGAGATCCGGACCCCCATGAACGGTATTATGGGCATGACCCGGTTTTTGCTGGATTCTGACCTGGATAAGGTCCAGAAAGACTATGCGGAGAACATTAAAACCAGCTCTGAAGCGCTTATGGGGATTCTTAACGATATTCTTGACTTATCAAAGATTGAGGCGGGAAAACTGGAATTTGAAACAAGGGATTTTGACCTGAGGGCTGTTCTTGAGGATATCATCGGGTTTCTGGGGGTGAAAGCACACGAGAAGAAACTTGAAATCGGCTGCCTGCTGGATCCGGATATATTCCACATGGTCCGGGGGGATCCGGGGCGTTTGCGGCAGATCATACTTAACCTGGCAGTGAATGCCATTAAATTTACCTGGGAAGGCGAGGTTGCCGTCAGGGTTACCCGGTCAGATGAAACCGAAGAGCGGATCACCTATTTATTCAAGATCACGGACACCGGGATCGGTATTCCCGATCATAAGCGGGACCGCCTGTTTAAGTCCTTTTCACAGGTGGATACCTCCACCACCAGGCAGTTCGGCGGTACAGGCCTTGGCCTGGTAATATCAAAACGGCTGACCCAGATGATGGGGGGCGAGATCGGTGTGCGCCCCCAGACAGGCAAGGGATCTGAATTCTGGTTTACAGTCAGTTTTGAAAAGCAGCCCGGCCTGACGGCCTCTCCGGCAGCACCGTTTCCCGCTGAAATTCAGGGTGTCCGGATACTGGCCGTTGAAGGGAATGCCCTGAACCGTGAGATTCTGGACCGGTATATGGAATCCTGGGGCTGCCGGGTGACGGTTGTGGAAAACGGAGCTGCCGGCTGTGATCTCCTGAAGGACTCAGTTGCAGAAAAAGACCCGTTTGCCCTGGTGATTGTGGAGAGGGCAGAGGCAGATACAGTGATGACGGAGATAAAACGTCATTCTGTGTTTCAGAATATCCCCCTTGTTCTGCTGGATGTCTCCGGGATGGGGGATTCACAGGCCCTGGAGATGGGCTTTAACGGGTTTGTTAAAAAACCGGTCCGGCCCTCAGAGCTGTATGCGGCCGTATTAGCGCTTCTGGCACCGGAGGTGCAACCTGTTCCGGAGAGCGGTTTGAACGATACGGCCGTCCCGGACGGGTCTGAAGGGATACCCGGTGATACCGGGGGGCTTCGTATCCTTCTGGTGGAGGATAACCCGGTCAACCAGCAAGTGGCCCTGATTATGCTCAGGAAGATCGGGTATGGAGCAGATCTTGTCTCAAACGGCAGGGAGGCGGTTGAGGCTGTTCAGAAGTGTGATTATGATCTTATTCTCATGGATATCCAGATGCCGGAGGTAGACGGGTTTCAGGCCACTCAAATGATACGCCGGTTAGGCGGAGCCTGTGCCGTTGTCCCTATCATCGCAATGACTGCCAATGCCATGAAGGGGGACAGGGAAAAATGCCTTGCTGCAGGCATGACGGATTACATAGCCAAGCCCGTCAGGCCTGAACTGCTTTACGGCGCCATTACAGCGGCAACTACGGCAAG
>JAKSAX010000047.1 GCA_022361395.1 Desulfobacterales bacterium
AAGGCGTACATCAAAACCCAACCGGAGAGGAGGTTACGATGATAACCGCATCAGATATCATGGAAACCAACATCATCTGCATCAACCCGGAGACAGATATTACCCGGGCCGTGGAGGTGCTGCTCAACAATCATATCAACGGAGCGCCGGTGGTGGATGCCCGGGATGAACTGGTGGGAATTCTTTGCCAGAGCGATCTGATCTTCCAGCAGAAAGAACTCCCCATCCCCCCTATTTTCACCATTCTGGACGGCATTATCCCCTTGAGTTCCTCAAAAAAACTGGACGACGATTTCCAGAAGATCTCTGCAAGCCGGGTAAGCGATGCCATGGTGACCCAGGTGACCACGGTTTCTCCCGACACCCCCCTGTCGGAGATCGCCAGCCTGATGGTGGAAAAACATTTCCATACCATTCCAGTGGTGGAAGGGAAAAAGCTGGTCGGCGTCATCGGCAAGGAAGATATTTTAAAAACCCTGATTCCCGGCCAAAAGGCCGAGTGATTTTTCAGACCCAATACATTACTTTTGTACAGGTAATCGCAGACAAATTCCGGATAAGGCATAAGTGTCAAAAACCTAAAAAATAAAAACCGTGCCAAGTTTATAGCTATTGTTCCAGGGCACTTGACGGTGCGGACAAAACAGTGGTACTTATTAACCTTGGCATTCCAATACAGTTCTAATCGCAAACCCTACGAACAATAACAGTACACGGGTATTATTCTCTTTCAAATTTGGGGTGCCGGGCGTAAGGCGAAATAAATATCGTCATTCAATTTACTCAGATCTGCTCAACTATACAGGAGCGATAATTCATGCACCGGAAAACAGATCGTTCAGAGGTACAGTCATCCTGGTTGTCACCGGCTGTTATAACCACCCTTTTCATCGGCACCGTCCTCTCAGTCACCACCTATTTTATATCCAAAAACATTGAACGGCACGATATGGCTGAGATGTTCCGGAGTGCGATGAAAGTCAAGACGATTTCCATCAGAAGGGAGCTGGAACTGAACAGCCAGGTGCTGGATGACCTTAAGGGATTATTCAAGGCCTCAACCTTTGTTTCACGCCAGGAATTCAAAACCTTTACAACGTCCATACTTGACCGCCGTCCGGAGATAAAGGCACTGGAATGGATTCCGTGGGTCCCCTTGTCCAGGAAAGGCGAATTTATAAAAAAGGCGCAACAGGACGGGTACACGGATTTCAAATTTACCAGGAAAAATACCACAGGCGGCCTGACCGCCCAAAACAATGAAAATAAGCCGTTTTATTTTCCGGTTTTTTATCTTGAACCCCTTCAGGGAAACGAGGCGGCATTCGGATTTGACCTGGCATCCAATCCCGCACGGTATGCAGCCCTGAGAAAGGCCTGGGAATCCGGGCAAAAAACCGCCACCCGGAAGATCAGTCTTGTACAGGCCCAAAAAAAACAAAACGGAATACTTATCTTCATCCCTGTTTACAATGACGATCCCGGGGACAGTGACCAGCGTCTTAAGACGCTCAAAGGGTTTGTGCTCGGGGTGTATCAGATCTCCGATATTATTGATACGGCCATAGAATATGTCAAAGCGGACGAGATAACAGAAGGGCTCCATCTCCTGGTAACCGATATATCATCGTCCAGCCCCGAGCTACTGTACGGACAGGACAATGAGGGCATGGCCCGAAAATCCAGAATAACATACAGCGAAACCTTTAACGTTGCCGACCGGAAGTGGGAAATAACCGGCTGGCCCGCGGAAACCTTCATTCAGTCCCATGAACACTGGACCCCGCTGATTACAGGGACCTCTATCTTCCTGTTTACCCTGCTCGTATCCTTTTCCATACGGCAAAGAACCGCAGAGCTTCAGGTCACCAGGTCACGGTCCAGGGCCATCATTGAAAATGTAATCAACGGTATCATCACCATTGACCGCTACGGCAAGGTTGAACGGTTTAACCCCGCCGCGGAAAGAATTTTCCAATATAGGGACGGAGAGGTTATCGGCCGGAATGTCAAGATGCTGATGTCGGAACAGGACCGGCCTCACCATGACACCTACCTGGTCAACTACCTGCTTACCGGCAATAAACGGATCATAGGGACCGGCCGGGAGGTTGTGGGAAAACGTAAAAACGGGGAGTTGTTCCCCATGGAACTTGCGGTCAGCGAGATGCGGGTGGACAATGAAAGAAAATTCATCGGAATCATAACAGACATCACTGAGAGGAAAAAAGCGGAACAGGCCCTGGTGGATGCAAAAGAGAAGGCCATCGAGGCCAACCGTCTTAAATCGGAATTTCTCAATGTAATGAGCCATGAACTGCGCACCCCCCTGACGGTAATGCTGGGGAATCTTCCCCTCCTCACCGACCCGGATGACCTGCCTGATCCGGACGAAATCAAGGAAATAGCAGACGATATCGAGTCTTCGGGGCAGCATCTGCTGACCTTGATCAACGATCTTCTGGATATCTCAAAAATCGAAGCAGGAAAAATGCAGTTGAACAGGGAAAGACTGAAGACCCCGGATATTGTTGAGGACTCAGTATCCGCCATACAGGCCATGGCCGACCAAAAGGGGATTGCCATTGAAAAACAGATAGGTGATATCGAATTGTTCGCAGATCCCGTCCGCATAAAACAGGTCATGATCAATATACTCGGAAATGCGCTGAAATTCACGGAACAGGGCCGCATCTCCATCCATGTCACCCGGGAAGACCAGGGGGTGCTGTTCTCAATTGCAGACACGGGATGCGGAATGAACGAGGAGGATTTAGCCCATATCTTTGAAAAATTCAAACAGGTGGACAGCAGCGCCACCCGGGCTGCCGGGGGCACAGGGTTGGGTCTTGCCATCACGGAGAAACTTGTAACCCTGCACGGCGGAACCATCACGGCGGAAAGCCGTATCAACAAAGGCAGTACCTTCAGAATTTTAATACCCCACGCGGAGAGGGCAGATGAATAAAATTCTGATCATTGATGATGATAAAAACATAAAAAGGATGCTTGTCAGGCGATTGAAAAAAGCCGGGTACGACATCAGCACCGCAGAAAACGGGGCCAAAGGTGTTGAGGCTGTCTATGAGGTTTTCCCGGATATCATTTTTATGGATATGGACATGCCGGTGATGGACGGATACCAGGCCACACGGACGCTTCGCAACAAAGGGTGGGAAGGGCTGATCATCGCACTGACCGCCTCCGTGATGTCCAGTGAGACCGGACAGGCCATGGAGGCCGGGTGTGATCATTTTTTCCCAAAACCCATCGGGACTGATTTTGAAACAAAGCTAAAAACGGTTCTGGAGGCAGGTCATGAAACGGATTCCGGCAGTTGACGGCCACGAAAAAACCGGTTCCTGCTGAAGTAGCACCTGAAAAAAACGGATATGAAATTTTGGAAGCCGCCGGCGTAAACGTAGCAGCCGAATCTGCCGCACATGCGGACTCCATTCTGTACACGGCAAAGGAAAATGGCAGAAATCAGGTAAGGACCCGGGACGGATGATTTGGAACGGAAACAGAATTTTTCCGGAATTTCTTTTAAAAAACAGCCCTATTACTGCGTTTAAATATCTGCCTGCCGCCCTGTTCTCCATATCCTGCCTGTTCTTTCTCCTCTCCGGGTGGTGCAGGGCAGGTGAGGCAAACCAGGTTCGTATTCAGCTCAAATGGGAGCACGGGTTTCAGTTTGCCGGGTACTATGCAGCCAAAGAAAAGGGGTATTATAAAGAGGAAGGCCTGGATGTCAGGCTCCTGCCCCGGGACCCGGACAGAAGCTCAAGCCGGTCTGTACTGGAAGGCGAGGCAGAGTACGGGGTGGCTGATGCCGGACTGATCCTCGAACGGATAAAGGGCAAGCCCGTTGTTCTGCTGAACCAGATATTTCAAACATCTCCCCTGGTGCTTCTGACCCTTGCATCATCAGGGATTGAAACCCCTTACGACCTTCCGGGTAAAACCGTGATGATTGATATGAACGGTAAGGGGGCGGCCTCTATCATTTCCATGCTCCAGATCACGGCCGGAAGCATGGACCGGATAAACATCGTCCCCCATTCTTTCAGCCTGGAAGATCTGATATCAGGGCGGGTTGACGCTTATTCCGCCTATCTCACGGACCAGCCCCACCTGCTGAAAACCAGAGGGATTCAGTATAATATCCTGAATCCCGTAAATTACGGGATTGATTTTTACGGAGATAATTTTTTCACCACGGAAGATGAAATACGCCGGCATCCGGACCGGGTGGAAAAAATGATACGGGCAACCCTGAAAGGCTGGAAATACGCAGCAGACAACCCCGACGGCATCATTGACCTTATCCTTGAAAAATACCGGCCCAGGGCTTCCAGGGCCCACCTGGACCATGAGGCCAGATTAACCCTATCCGTTATCCGGGCAGATCAGATCTCCATGGGATCGGTGAGCGCCCGCCGGTATGAAAAAATCATGGACACCTATGCGAAAACCGGAATGGCCGGCCCGGAGGCGGACTTCAGAGGGTTCCTGTACAAACAGGATCACCGGAAAGGACGTCCTGTTGCTCCCCCGATCAGCCCCCCACCTGAAGTACAGGTGCCCATACTGCAGACCGGGTTGATCATAATCCTCACCATGACGGCCATCCTCCTGCTTTTCCGGGTTCTGGACAGGTCTCAAGACACCCCGGTGACCATCCCCTTTGCCGGTCCTGCCGGAAGACGGATCCCCGTTCTTTTTACATCCTTCCTTGTTGGATTAGCCGTTCTGCTGGCCTGGTGGACCCTCGATATAATGGGAAAAAAAATCAAAAAAAGCACGGTTGCCTCACTCCAGACTATCGTGTCAAGTACCCATGAGGCCATCATCCAATGGGCGGAATACAGGAAAAAAGAGATGGCTGATATTGCTTCCGATCCGGATCTTATAGAAGCGGTGACCATGCAGACCCAAGGCCGGCAAAACGGTAATAATCAGGTATCCCTTATCCATATCAGTCTCCTGGGACGAATGGGGCAAACAGGCGAAACCTATACCTTTGACAGGAACGGCAGGATATTGACGACAAACCTCCGGCACCAGGAAGCATCAGCCGGTACAGGCCGCCTGCCGCCCCATATGGCCGCTCATGCCTTAAAGGGGAAAACAGGATATAATGCAGAGGGAAAACTGAATTACAGGGGAATCCCTGTAATCAGCGCCTGGATCTGGGACGATGCCCTGAATATCGGGATAGCTGCGGAGCTGTCCACGGCAGAGGCCATGGCCCCCTATTACACAGCCAGGATGGCTTTGGCTGTCATACTGTCTGTCTGCATCACCGTGTCCATCGGTTTTGCCCTGCTGGCCGTGGTTCTCAGCAGCAGGGCCGCCAGGGCGCTTCAATCTGCCCATGACCAGCTGGAAAAGCGGGTGGACGAACGGACAACGGCGCTGGCTGAAGCCAAAAAGGAAGCGGAAAAAGCCACCAGGGCCAAAAGCATATTCCTGGCCAACATATCCCATGAAATCCGGACCCCCCTGAACGTTATCCTGGGGTATGCCCAGCTCATGCGCCATGATACCGCCCTGTCTCCCGCACAGAAGGAAAACCTGAACATCATGAACCGGAGCGGAAACCACCTTCTTGAGCTGATAAATACCCTGCTGGACATATCAAAGGCTGAGGCGGACCGGCTCAGTATCCGTGCCAATACCTTTGATCCCAGAACCATGCTGGCCGACCTGCTGGAAATGTTTCATGTCAAAGCCGCCAAAAAGGGACTCTCTCTGGATCTTCGCTTTGACCCGGGAGAAGAGGGGCTGGTACACCAGGATGAATCCAAGATCAGGCAGGTATTGATAAATCTGCTGAACAATGCCATTCAATCCACAAACCAGGGCGGTATCACCATTGGATTTGCCTGCAACAAACAAGGGACCCGGATGAATGGCCAGATGCCCCTGAACCTGGAATTTACGGTTGAAGATACCGGAACCGGCATCCCGGAAAATGAACAGGACCTGATTTTCGAAGTATTTGAACAGGCCCGGGTGAATCGTGAAAAACGCCGGGGCACGGGCCTTGGCCTGGCCATCAGCAGAAAATACGCACGGGAGATGGGAGGCGACCTTATACTTGTCCGCAGCCGGCCGGGCAAAGGGGCAACCTTCAGGTTCACCGTTACTGCCGGGAAAGGGGATCCGGGCCTGATAAAATCCCAAAACCGGTTTCTGCCTGTGGACCGGCTCGCACCGGGCCAGCCTGAAGTCCGTGTTCTGGTGGTTGACGACCGGTACCTGAACCGGGATATGATCTCCCAGATGTTAACCCGTGTGGGATTTATTGTGCACACGGCAAAAGGCGGGGCCGAAGCCTGTGAAAAATTTGAAACCCTGCGCCCGGACTGCATTCTTATGGACATCCGCATGCCTGTCATTGACGGTATTAAAACGGCCAGGGAAATCCGGTCCCTGCCCGGAGGCAGACAGGCCGTGATTATTGCCGTATCAGCCAGTGCCATAATGGAAGACAGACAGACCCTCCGTCAAAAGAATAACCCCACAGACGCCTTCCTGAAAAAACCCATTGAGGAGGAGGTATTGTTTGAGACATTGAAACAGCAGCTGGACCTTAAATTCATTTACCGGAATGCCAGGAAAAAGATATTGCCGGACAGAGGCCCGGAACCATTTAAGCCGGAAGAGATTTCCGGCCTTCCCCCGGCGCTGGGGCAAGAGATCCATAATGCGGCAAAAATAGGTGACATCACTAAACTGGAAAACCTGGCCAGGGACCTGGAAAAAGCCGATGCCTCCCTGGCCCGGACCTTTCATTCACATTTAAAAAATTTTGACATCAACACCATATTAAGGAATTTTTCTTCCTGGGAGAGGCCAAATGCAACCCGTTGAATCAGCCCAGACCGTTCTCATTGCGGATGATGATCCCGGCAGCCTGAAAATACTGAGAGAGACGCTGAGAGGACTGGATTTTGACATCCGGATTGCCAGGGACGGCAAGGCCGCAGTGGACAGTGCCCTGGCCCTGACTCCGGACATGATCCTTCTGGATATCAATATGCCGGTCATGAACGGATATGATGCCTGCGCCATCCTGAAAAAAGATATCAGGACCAGGGAGGTGCCTGTCATATTTATCAGCGGCCTGAATGAACCCTTTAACAAGATAAAGGCCTTTGAGCTGGGAGCGGTGGATTACCTTACAAAACCGATCCATACGGCTGAAGCAGAGGCAAAAATAACCATCCATATTGAACTGCGTCACCGCATTAACGAGCTGGAAAACTTCAATAAAATCATGCTGGACAGGGAGATGCGGATTATAGAGCTGAAACAGGAAGTAAACAAGCTGGCCTCCGAACTTGAAAGACCAGCCCCCTATCCTGAAATCTGGGAAGTCTAACCATGCCGGCCTCCCGTCAAATACCCCGTAAGTCATCCCTTTTCTCCTCCCTGACCATGATACTTGCCCTGATCCTTCTGGGAGGCCTTGTCTCCGGCGCGATCCTGACCCGGATAAGGGCCCAGACGGAAAAAGAGGTCAGCAGCACATTGCAGATGGCCCTGACCCATACCGGAGAAATGGTATCAGGATGGCTGACAGACCTCCTGGACGATGCCCGGCTGCTGACAGAAAATACAAGGGTACAGCAGGCCATTGCCCTGTTGCTTGCAGACCAGGACGCTCCGGACCTGTCAGCCCACCCGGCCTTAAAGGATCTGGATACCGGTCTCAGGCCCTGGCTTAACCAGCACCAGGCAACCGGATACAGGGTGATCACCCCTAAAGGCCTCACCATTGCATCCTCCAGGCGTCAGGATATAGGGCAGGGCCTGAATCTCAGGGACAGGGGGGATTACTTTACCCGGGCACTGGCTGGCGACAGCCAGTTAATCCCCCCCTTCAGGCCGGCCGGCGCCCCTGCGGGCCCGCCGATAATGATGTTTCTCGGACCGGTAAAAAAAGACCGGGAGGTCGGGGCGGTTCTGGCTGTCACCTTTGATCCTGCCGGAGAGCTCTCCCGGATCACCGACATGATGAAAGCCGGGTATACCGGCCATGCCTATATTTTTGACCGGGAAGGCAGATTGATCACCCGGACCCGGTTTGATGAGGACTTAAAACAAATGGGGATGAACCAAGGTCTTGCAAACCTGGTCATTAAAGACCCCGGAGGGGATATCACAGCCGGATACACCCCGGTGATCCCCAGGGAAAAAATGCCCCTTACCCGTATGGTTCGGAGCGCTGTCTCGGGAAAAACCAGGATCGACCTTGCCGGATACAGGGATTTCCGGGGCGTAGAGGTGGTTGGCGCCTGGACCTGGAACACCGGTTTTGATATCGGCCTGGCCTTTGAAATGAATAAATCAGAGGCCTTTAAAGCCCATACCATTGTCCGGTATGCCCTGCTTTCAGCCTTTGGAATTTTTGTCCTGCTGATCATCAGTTTCTGGCGGTTCGATGAGATCCGGAGAAAGGATCTGCTGAGATCCAGGGATGTCTCCCTGGACGAGCAAAGAAAACTACTGGCCCTGACCGATGCTGTCCAGGAAGCCATTATCATGATCGACCCTGAGGACAGAATCCGGTTCTGGAGCCAGGGGGCAGAAAAAATGTTCGGATTCTCACGGGATGAGGCCCTGAATATGCGGCTCCATGAGATGATCGTGCCCAAACACTACAGATACGGGGCCTACCAGGGCATGAAAACATATTCAAAAACAGGCCGGGGCCCGATTATAGGCGTGCTGAGGGAGGTCACCGCCCAAAGAAAAAATAAAGAACGATTTAATGCCGAACTCGCAGTGAACCGCCTTGATCACAATGGGGAATGGTGGGCTGTCGGGGCAATCAGGGATATCTCCGTACGGAAAAAGATAGAAACGGAACGGCTCGTCAACCAGTCCCGGCTCAAGCAGGCCCAGAAAATAGCCAAAATCGGGCATTGGGAAATGCTCTTTCCCAGCCGGAAACTGAGCTGGTCAGATGAAACCTTCAGAATGTTCGGTCTTTCTCCGGGCCGGGAAAAGGCCGACTTTGACCTGTTTATGAGTTTTATCCACCCCGGGGACAGGGCGTTTGTGGAGAAGGCCTTTTCCGATTCACTTGCCAACGGCACAGATTACAACATTGAACACCGGGTCCGGCTCAACAACGGCACAATAAAATATGTCAATGAGCGATGCAAGATAGAGTATGACGACGAAGGGGAACCCAGGCGCGCTTTGGGCACAGTCCAGGATATTACGGAAGTCAAGCTCAAGGAAAAGGAGTTGTTCAGGCTGTCCGAACGGTTTGAGCTGGCGTCAAAGGCGGCAAAGGTCGGTATCTGGGACTGGGATCTTCATGAAAACACGGTGGATTGGGACGATGCCATGTATGAACTCTACGGCATGGATAAAGAGAGTTTTTCCGGCACTTATGAAGGATGGGAAAACCTTATGCATCCCAAGGACCTGCCGGGGGTCAGGACGGCGATCCAGGAGGCCCTTAAGGGCGAGGCACCCTTTGATATGATCTTCCGGATCAGGACCGCGGGCAGGGGGACCAGATACATGAAAGCCGATGCCAGCCTGAAAACAGACAGCCAGGGCATGCCCCTGAGAATGGCAGGTACAAACTACGACATCACCCGGCTCATGGAATCTGAAACCGCCCTGAAGCAGCTGAATGAGGAACTGGAAGACCGGATTCTGGAGAGAACCAGGGATCTTGAAAAGGCCAGGGCTGCCGCCATGAGTATCATGCAGGATGCCGACCAGATGCGGGAGAAAGCGGTCAATGCACTTAACGAACTTGAAAAATCCCAAAAGGACCTGGCACTCAGCGAGACAAGGTTCAGAGGACTTGTGGAAAGCACCCATGATATATTCTGGGAACGGGATGCCAAGAGGCGGTTCACCTATATCAGCCCGAATGCGGAAGACATTCTCGGCGTTACCCAAAAAGAGATTTCCCTGAAAAAAAGGGTGGAACTCGCCCTGCCCGAAGATGCCGAACAATTTGAAGCGGCGCTTAAAAGATCAATGGCGGAGGGCGTGCCCATTAAAAGCTTTGAACACCGGCTCTACCACCCCGAAAACAGTACAGTCATCCATCTTGATACCAATGCCTCACCCGTCTATG
This sequence comes from Desulfobacterales bacterium, assembly GCA_022361395.1. Classification (GTDB taxonomy): domain Bacteria; phylum Desulfobacterota; class Desulfobacteria; order Desulfobacterales; family Desulfobacteraceae; genus Desulfobacter. Next base: position 10,118 of record JAKSAX010000047.1, read on the forward strand.
AAGAGGACGGATCCTTTGCAGGATTCAGGGGTGTCAGCAGGGACATCACTGAACGGAAAAAAGCCGAAGAACACCTGAGGAAACTATCCCGGGCCGTGGAGTCAAGCCCGGTAAGCGTACTGATTACGGACCTGAACGGCTCCATTGAATATGTAAACCAGAAATGCTGTGACATAACCGGGTATACAAAAACAGAGATGATGGGAAAAAAACCGAGCATCCTGAAATCAGGGGTTCAGAATACAAAAATATACACCGACCTGTGGGATACCATCACCGCAGGGCACCCCTGGCAGGGGGAACTCTGCAACAAAAAGAAGAGCGGTGCCATCTTCTGGGAACGGGCGTTTATCTCGCCCATTGTCAACCCCCGGGGAAAGACCACCCATTTTGTAGGGGTCAAAGAAGATATCACCATTGAACGGGAGATCCAAAAAAGCCTTCAGCTGGCCCAGTTCTCAGTGGACACGGCCGCAGAGATGATCATGTGGATACAACCGGACGGCATCCTTGCATACGGGAACAACCAGGCCTGCCAGATGCTGGGGTACTCCTCCCTTGAAATAACAACCCTGGAAATCGGCACCCTGATCCGGGACGAGCGTTTTACCGCCGGGGCATGGCCGGCAACTGTAGAGGAGATAAAAACAAGACGGATAAACAACTTTGAGACATTCTTAAAAAACAAGGACCAAAAGACCTTCCCTGCCGAACTCAACATCACCTACCGTTTTTTCGGGGACCAGGAGTACCTCTTCACCTCGGCCAAGGATATCACGGAACGTAAGCAGGCAGACCGGGAACTTCACCAGGCCCTTGAACGGGCAGAGGCAGCCACCAGGGCAAAAAGCGATTTCCTGGCCAATATGAGCCATGAGATACGGACCCCGATGAACTCGGTGATCGGTATGACCCACCTGGCCCTGGAAACCCGCCTGAACAACAGGCAAAAAGATTATCTGACAAAAATTGACGCCTCTGCCAGGACACTTCTGGCCATTATAAACGATATCCTTGATTTCTCAAAAATAGAGGCAGGAAAACTTGCCATTGAAAACACGGAGTTCAGTCTCCGGAATGTCCTGGAGGACGCAATGAACCACTCCCTGGAAAAGATATCCCAGAAGGGGGTTGACCTTTTCTACAATATTGAAAAGAGCATACCGGAAATACTCATCGGAGACCCGGTAAGGGTCCAGCAGGTTTTCAATAACCTTTTGAGCAATGCGGCAAAATTCACGGATAAGGGTATCATCGATATTACGATCACGAAAAAAGAACAGGGCCCCCGGTTCATCGACCTTGAATGCAGGGTTTCAGATACCGGTATCGGACTGACCCGGCCCCAGATTGACCAGCTTTTTAAAAAATTCACCCAGGCAGATTCCTCCACCACCAGAAAATACGGGGGAACCGGTTTAGGCCTTGCCATTACCAGGCAGTTAATCCATCTGATGAACGGGGACATCCGGGTGGAAAGCACGCCCGGAAAGGGTGCGGATTTCTTCTTCACCTTCCGGACCGGTTTCAGGCAGGATACGGAAAACAATGAACTGCGTCACGATTTACCCCCGGATCTGAACGACCTGAATATTCTTTTAATCAGCGGCAAACAAAGGGCTTCTGCCAAGATCAGGCAAATCCTTGAGTCACTTTCCATTTCCCTGACACCGGTATCCGGTATTTCCCGGGCACGACAGCTTCTGGGTGAAAAGGAAGGGAACACAACCTATAACCTGGTGATGACGGAGTACAATACTGCGGTTCACATTCTGGACGATTCCGGGTGGCCTGACATTCCTCTGCTTCTCATGTCCAGTATCATCCAACTGGCCAAAGCTGAAAACCTGGTTCACAGGTTCCGCAATGCCGCCGTGATTGCCAAACCCCTGAATGCCTCGCTTATTTTCAACTCCATTATGGATATGTTCGGGTACGGAAGCTTAAAAGTACCCATGCGTGAAATCGCTCCCCAAAAAATACCGGCGGATCTGGATACACTGACTAAGGCAAGGATCCTTCTTGTTGAAGACAATGCAATGAATCAACAGGTCGCTGTTGAACTCCTGTCGAGGATAGAGCCCGACCTCACCATTGCCGGAAATGGTGAAGAGGCCCTCCATGAAATTCAGAAGGACAAATACGACCTGGTTCTCATGGATATCCAGATGCCGGTTATGGACGGTTTGGAAGCGTCAAGAAGAATCCGGAAACTGGGGGGGGAGTTTAAAACCATTCCCATTGTCGCCATGACAGCCCATGCCATGAGCGGGGACAGGGAAAAGAGTTTTGAGGCAGGCATGAATGACCACATAAACAAACCCATTGATCCACAGAACCTGTATCGCTGCCTGCTCAAATGGCTTTCGGGAGTCATACCGTCCGGGGACCCCCACCCTGTTCCGGCCGCTCAATTGCCCGGTTCCGCCAAGACAGAGGTATTGATAAAAAAATTGCCGGATATCAACATTGAAACCGGCCTGGAACGGGTGGCCGGAAACCGGCAGCTCTATGAGAAACTCTTAAGGGAATTTGTTCATGAGTACAGGAACGCCATGGAAGAGATCAGGGACGCCATGAACGGAAAAAAGCAAAAAAAGGCAAAACGGATTGCCCACAGTTTAAAAGGATTTTCCGGAACCCTTGGCGCCACGGCGCTTCACAGGGAAATGAAATTATTGGAGGCGGCCCTTACGGACGATTCCCGGGACAGGGAGGCGGCATTTTCATCGGCTGACAAAGCGTTGAATTCACTTATCTCCCAGATTCACGCTGCCCTGCCGGCCGCACCGCCGCCCGAAGAACAACCGGCAGATCCGAACCATGCGCCAAAGCCGGATCCGGATCTCCTGCCCCGCCTGGACAGCTTAAAAGAACTGGTGGCCATGAATGATATGGCAGCCGAAGACACCTATAATTCAATCCGGGAAAACCTGCACATGATTTTACCCGAATTATCCGAGGACCTGGGTCAGGCCATTGAGAACCTGGATTTCAAACGCGCCTCAAAAACCCTGGCCCGGATCGGAGAAATTATACCGCCGACCCCAAAAGAAAAAACAGAGAGTGAAAATTCCTGAAATCCTCATGAAAGAGAGAGAGGCAGGACTTGGCCGAAAAAGAAAAAGGAGCGAGGCAGATGTCTGAAAAACAGCGTATTCTTATTGTGGATGACACCCCGTCCAATATCACCATTCTCAATACCCTCCTCAAGGAGAGTTACAACGTCAGTGCGGCCACTAACGGGCCGGATGCCCTTGCACTATCCGCGTCCCGGACCAGGCCGGACCTGATCTTACTGGACATCATGATGCCGGACATGGACGGGTACGAGGTGCTGACGAAGCTTAAAGCATCCCCCGGGACTGCGGATATCCCGGTTATCTTCGTTACTGCCAAGGCAGACACCTCAGATGAATCCAGGGGATTTGAACTGGGGTGTGTGGACTATATTACCAAGCCTGTTACCCCGAGTATCGTAATGGCAAGGGTAAAGACCCACCTCAACCTGAGGCAGGCAAAAAAAACCCTGGAAGCCCAGAACAAGGAGTTGAAAAAAGCTGCTGTTCTCAGGGAGGAGGTCGGCCGTATCGCCCGCCATGATCTAAAAAACCCGCTCACCGGGGTGTTCTCCGGTATCGAACTTCTGGAGATGACCGGAGACCTCAGCGAAGACCAGGCTGAAGCCGTTGATATTATGAAGACCTCTGCCCATAAAATGCTGGATATGATCAACTCCTCACTTGACCTGTTCAAAATGGAACAAAAAATTTACCGGCCGGAGATGGCGGCCGTGGATATGGTCAGCCTCCTCCACCGTGTGGAAAAAGAGATGGAATCACTGATCAAGCTGCACCGCACCGGACTGGTCCTCACCCGTGACGGGAACCCCTTTCTTCCCGGCCAGACCGTTATGGTTATGGGAGAGTCCCTTCTTTTATACTCCATGATGGCCAACCTGATTAAAAATGCCGTTGAAGCCGTACCCGAAGACCGGTCCATAGACATATCCCTGGCTGATGAAGGCGAACTGATAACGGTCTGCATACACAACCACGGTGCTGTTCCCCCTGCCATCCGGGACACCTTTTTCCATAAGTACACCACATCCGGAAAAAGGAAAGGCACAGGCTTAGGCACATACAGTGCAAAGCTGATTGCAGAGACCCTCGGCGGAAAAATTTCCATGACCTCCTCGGAAGAGGACGGCACATTTATCTTCATCCATTTATTAGCGGCACAATAAACACCCCATATTTCAGGAGGTATCCATGAATAAATTTTCCCGGTTGTCCCTTATGGCCAAAATTCTCTTTGTATCCATTGCGTCCCTGTCCGGCCTTACTTTGGTCCTGTTTGTACTTTACAGTTACAACGCCAAGGAGAAGATCATCAACGCCTATGTAGGCAAAGCACGGGCCATCACCCTGACTGCCGAGTCCACCCGGCAGGAGATGGAGAATAAATGGGCCCAGGGTATTTTTTCCCTGGAAAATATCAGGTCATATGCCGAACAGGGACAAATGGAAAAGGTGTTGTCCATGGTACCTGTGGTATCAGCCTGGAACGCCGCCATGCGAAAAGCCGAACAGGGGGGATACTCCTTCAGGGTACCCAAGTTCAGCCCAAGGCGCCCTGAAAATGAGCCGGATTACGGCATGGATTACCAGATAGAGGGCCCTGCCCTGAAAAAAATGAAGGCTGAAAACCTGTCGGAGTTCTATATTGTGGATGAAAGAATCAACGCGGTCAGGTATTTTCTTCCGGTCAGGTTAAGTGAAAACTGCATGATCTGCCACGGGGATCCCGTCACTTCAAAAGCCCTGTGGGGCAATGAAAAAGGAATCGATCCCACCGGCGGAAAGATGGAAAACTGGAAGGTGGGTGAAATTCACGGTGCATTTGAGGTGATCCAGTCCCTTGACCAGGCTATGAAAGAGACGAGAAACGACCTTTTGAAAGCCGGAGTGGTGGCCGGTGCGGGAATTTTTCTGGTCATGGCCATCTTTTACCTCATTGTCAGCAGGAACGTTGTCCGGCCGATCCAGTACATTATCAATGGGCTGGATGACGGTTCAGGCCAGGTGGCAGAGGCCTCCTCCAGCGTGTCAGGGTCAAGCCAGAGCCTTGCGGACGGGTCATCCACCCAGGCTGCGGCAGTGGAGGAAATCTCATCTGCATTGGAAGAGGTCTCTTCCATGACCAGCCAGAATGCCGAGAATGCAACCAACGCAGACCAGTTAATGGACCGGGCCAATACCGTTGTCCGGGAAGCAAATGCCTCCATGGCAAGCCTGAGCCAGTCCATGGATACCATCACCTCCGCATCCGAGGAGACCTCCAAGATAATAAAGACCATTGATGAAATTGCATTCCAGACCAATCTTCTGGCATTAAACGCCGCAGTTGAGGCGGCAAGGGCCGGCGAAGCAGGTGCAGGGTTTGCAGTGGTGGCCGACGAGGTCAGGGCATTGGCCCTGCGCACGGCAGAAGCAGCCAGAACCACCACCGGCCTGATTGAAAAAAACGTTACCTCCACCCAGAAGGGCACCAGGATCGTCAATAAAACTAGCGAGGAATTCTCCCAGGTCATGTCAGCGGCAAAAAAAGTCTCCACCCTTGTCAGTGAAATCGCCGCCTCATCCAAAGAACAGTCCCTGGGAATCGAACAGGTGAATAAGAGTATTTCCGAAGTTGAAAAGGTTACCCAGCAGAGCGCTGCCACGGCAGAAGAGTCTGCCGCCTCTTCCGAAGAACTCAATGCCCAGGCAGAGACCATGTCAGACTATATCCGGGTGCTTGGCCGGATTGTAAAGGGAGGCGGGGATATCCACAAATTTGACCAGATGATAAAAACCGGCAGTGACTCGGACAAATCAGGACCCAAACTCTTATCCGGAGGCAAAGAGGTCAGCCCGGACCAGATCATTCCCCATGACGAGGGGAGATTCTAAACCCGACGTTACATAAAAACCACCTGCCGTAAACCCTGTTGTTTAACCAGGGAATGCCCGCCGTAATTTACGCCGGGCATTCTTTGTTTTGTCTTTGCCTTACCCGGGGTGTTTAATGTATATTGATCTCCTTATTTGGTCTTCGGAAATATTTACAGGAAACCACAGAGGCGGTAATGGACATTACTAACCATACAACTTACATAAATGCCGGGCCTGCAAGGCATGATGAACTCTGAAACAGCACCGTCCCGGGACGGCAAAACAGCTTTTTCCATACCCAATATCCGGCGGTATATTGCCTTTAAGGTATTGTTCAACTCCAGGTTTTACTACCCGGTGTTTACAATTCTCTTCCTGGATTTCGGACTGACCGTTGCCCAGTTCTCCCTGCTCAATGCGGTCTGGGCCGCCACCATTGTCATGGCAGAGGTCCCCTCCGGCGCCCTGGCAGATACCATCGGCAGGAAGAGGCTGCTGGTCTTTGCCACAATCACCATGGTGGTGGAAGTAGGGCTGATTGCATTTTTACCCCTTGGCAACCCCACCCTGATCTTCGGGGTATTTATGGTTAACCGGGTGCTCAGCGGCCTGGCCGAAGCTGCCGCCAGCGGGGCGGACGAGGCACTGGCCTATGACGCACTCAAGCGCGAGGGCAATCCTGAAGACTGGGGCAGGGTTCTGGAAGTGCTGACACGGTTTCAATCCTTCGGTTTTATCATTGCCATGACCGCCGGGGCTGCCATTTACGATCCCTCCCTGATGAACACCCTTGCCAATGCCCTTGGATTTTCCGTCTCCCTGACCCAGGAAGCCACCATGCGGTTTCCCCTTTACGGCACCCTTGTCCTTGCCCTTGGCGCCTGTATGGCCACAGCCGGAATGGAAGAGATCCGGCCGGAAAACAACCGGAAGGAATTTTCAGGACGTAACCGACTGGCAGAACTCAGGCAGGCTTTTTTACTGACATTCAAAGCAGGCGGCTGGATCATCACCACCCCGTTTGTACTGTCCGTCATCCTGTTCGGCATGCTCTTTGACGGCACCATACGCATGGTCATCACCCTGTCCAGCCAATACTACCGGATGATTTTACTGCCGGAATCCCTGTTCGGCATCATCGGGGCAGGTGTGGCAATGCTCGGTTTCATCATTCCCAAGCTCGCCCGGCAGCTGGCGGAATCCAGGCCGCCGGCCGCAGGGCTTTGGGTAACGGCAGGACTCTGTTTTACAGGTCTTGTCTCCATGGGGTTTTTCTGGCCCTGGGTCGGTATGATTCCGGCCCTGGTCACCTTTGCGGCCATGTATTTCAACGGGTTTTTCGTCAGTTACTATATCAACCGGGAAACCCCGTCAGACCAGCGGGCAACCGTGCTCAGCTTTAAAGGGCTGTCCTACAATATGGCCTACGGCCTCCTTGGAATAGGCTATGCCCTGGTCCTGAAAATACAGAAACAGTCCCTGGATTCGGGATTAAGCGGCCAGGCCCTGGACAACCAGGTCTTCCGGGATACCTTTTTTGTCTTTCCAGCCCTGTTCACTGCCGGATTCATCCTTTTGCTCATCGTCTATCAATTGATCCTGAAGCCGAAAACACAGCCACCCCCACATTAATTTACGAGACTATAATTTGAAACAGACCTTAACCCCTTTGTTTATTATTTTAATCTTAGTCTTCCCGGCACCTTCCGGGGTGCTTGCCCACCCCCATGTGTTCATCGAACAGAGGCTGAAAATCGTTTTCGATGAAAAGGGAATGGCGGGAATCCATGTCAACTGGCGGTTTGACGATATGTTTTCAACCATGATTGCCGATGACCACGATACCGATAAAGACAACCGGCTGGACCCTGCCGAAGTGGCCCGGATAAAGGAAAAGGCCTTTGGTTATATTGCAGAGTATAACTACTTTTTTACAGTTAAAATCGACGGGACGCCCTTCCCGGTCAAGTATGTAACGGACTTTTCAGCCGAACTTGACAATGGGAAACTGGTCTATGATTTTTTTATCCCCTGCCATGTCACGGCGATCAAGGGCATCAAAAAACTGCTCATTGCCTCCTATGATCCCAATTACTATTCAGCCATCTACTTTGCCGACAAGGCCCCCTATGCCTTTGTCAACAACGGGGGCGTCGAGGCCAATGCCGATGTCAGGATAGATAAGGATACCCTGATCTACTTTGAGACGGTCAACCCATGGACACTTTTCCTGGACTTCAGGCGTAAATGATGAAAGCTTATATGGTTATAGCCCTGCTGTGTGTCTGGGCGGTCATGCCCCTTGCCCCCGGCCTGGCTCACAACCCGTTTACGACGGAACCCGAACAGCAGCACAATGCCCCTGACCCCATTATCAAGAGCAGGCTGTTTGTCAAAATAATCATCTGGCAGCAGCAGTTAAGGGAAAAAATGTCCACCCTGATCAGGGAGGCCAGGTCCGAAAAAAAAATTGCGCCGCTTTCCATTCTGGTATTGTCTGCATTTTTATACGGGGTGATCCACTCGGCCGGTCCGGGCCATGGTAAAGCCGTTGCCCTTTCCTATATAGTTTCATGTAAACCAAGCCTGGCTCAGGGGGTGCTGTTCGGCAACCTGGTGGCGATTACCCACGGGTGTTCAGGCATTTTCCTGGTCCTGGGCGTGAAATTCATATTCCTGACAGGCATGTCAAGCTCCCTTCAGGCCGTGACCACCTATACCCAGATGATCAGCTTTTCCCTGATCATCTGTCTGGGACTGCTGATCTTTACCAGAACCCTGTACAAGTGGATAAGAGGTAAATCCCGGGCCACTGAAAAACCGGACCGGACCTATGCCAATCCGGTTTTCACGGCCCTGGCCGTCGGCATCATCCCCTGCCCCGGTGTGGTCATGGTCATGCTCTTTGCCATATCCTTGGACCTTACCTGGCTGGGCATCCTTTTGGGGGGAACCATATCCCTGGGCATGGCATCCACCGTCACCCTGATTGTCCTGGCCGGCATGTCGGGAAAAGCGGCCCTCCTCTCCCTGGCATCAAAGAAAGCCGGATTTTTAACCCATATCGAACATGTAATGGAGGCATCGGCAGGCTTGCTGGTGGCGGGCTTGGGCTTTATACTGCTGGGCACAGTGCTTTAACGGCTTACATTCTTTCGAAAGAATCCCGGATCAGGGGGATTTCGCAGCCCAAAAGGGGAAGATCGTGAAAGATGCCTTTTAAGCAGACCTTGTCCCCGACCCTTGCCCGGGAAATCCTGAATTCAAACTCTTTGAGTTTGGCATAAAAATCACGAAAAACAGCCCTGTCGGTTTCCAGCCAGACGATACACTCATCCCGGAGGTGAAACTCGTGAACCGCATGGTGGACCATCAGATAGAAACAGGCGGCCGAAAGGTACTTTGATGCTTTCTCCCTGAAAAGTTCAGGGTAAAACTTTGACACATAAAGCCCATTGGCCCTGGTATCCCATGACAGGATCAGGTTCAGTGAAACCTGCTCCGACCGCTCCCGTGAATCCAGAAAATATTCAATGCAGGAGTCATCCCTGAAGTAGGAGAGGGAAAACCGCTTTTCCAGTAACGGAATCTTGGTCATCAAAAATCCGGCATCCGCAGACATGTCATTCTCTTCCTTCCGTAAGGGCCGGCAATGGTCTGCAGAAGATGCCAGAAGATTGTCTGAGCTTACATGAATAAGGTGCTGTGTTCGCACCGATGAAACACCATATGCCATTTCCCGGAGGAGAGCAATCCACGCTGTGGCACCAAGACAACAAATGCAGAAAGCGGACCAAAAGGGAGCTGAAACCCTGTTTTGATCCGCTTTCCAGGAGTGCCCGCAAGGGCAGGCCCGGCCGGTAAAACCGGCCGGCCGCCATGGCAGGTGTTGACGAACGCTTGGCTATTTTTTACTGCGGCTCAGGACCCGTTACAAACCAACCTGATCTTGATACCCTATTCTACAAAAGATCAGGTCATTACGGAACCCGTCGTCCCTACCCCCTGATAATCCGGGGGGTAATCAAATGGTGCTGGGGACAGATGGACTTGGGATTCTGGTAAGCCGCACCGGCAAAGGCCTTGAGATAGTGGCGCAGGCCGTCCATCTTAACCACCTCATCCACAAACCCTTTTTTTGCACAGAAGTCGGGCTGGGAATTGTCGTGGTATTCCTGGGCCATCTGGTTCATCTTTTCGATGATGGGTTCCAGGGGACGGTCGGCATCCTTTTCCTTGACCAGCCGCCTGGAGTAGGAGGCGGCGGCTGCGGTTTCCCCGTGCATAACCGCGATTTCCGTGGTGGCAAGGCCAAGGGTAAAGGCATTATGACGGTTGGCTGTGGGGCCGCCCATGACATAGTGGGCCGCTGCCGTTCCTTTTCTCAGGGTAACCAGCATCATGGGAACGTCGGTCTGCTGGATGGAGTAGATCAGGGACTGGCCGAGGCCGAGAAGTTCGGCTTTTTCGGCAATATCACCCACATCAATGCCCGAGGTGTCCTGGAACCAGATCACAGGTATCCTGTCCCTGCCGCAGAGGGAGACAAACTCGTTCATCTTGATCAGGCCCTGGCGGTAGAGTTTGCCGCCGATGCCGGGGTAGTCCGCATATTCGGGATAATTTTCCCCCAGCCATCCCTGGTTGTTGCCGATACAGCCCACGAGGAATCCGTCCATTTTGACCAGGCCCGTGTAGATTTCAGGTCCGTAATCCGGCCTGAACTCCATGTGCTCACTGCCGTCCACAAGCCGTGCCAATACCTCTTTGAAATCATAGATCTGCTTCTGGTTGTGGGGCAGGATCCTTGTCAGTTCCCGGGTGTCAAACCTGGGCTCCTTGGTTTCCGCCACCCTGAAAAACTTGGGATTATAGGCAGGCATGTCTTTCATATAGTCTTTCAGGCCGTCAAGCACGCCCTGCTCTTCTTCGTAGACATAGCGGAAAAAACCGGTGTGGTCATGGTGGACCTCAACCGATCCCGGGGGTTTGGCCTTGTACTGCTTGGCCGAGTCGATCAGCTGCTCAGCCCCTTCCAGGTCAAAATATCCCTTGGGGGACATGCCGGAGAGGATACCGCCGCCGCCCACGGCAATGTTGCAGTTCTTGTGGGCAAAAAGAATGGTGGGGCTGATGCCCTGGTATCCGCCGCCGGCCGGATTAGTGCCGTAGATACCGGCCAGGATGGGGATCCCCATCTGCTCCAGCTCGGCATGGCGGTAAAAGCAGGTGCCCGATCCCCTGCGGTTGGCATAAAATTTTTCCTGTTCCGGCAGCTTAACCCCTGAACAGTTTACCAGCCAGACCAGGGGGATATTCAGCCGTTTAGACAGATTGGTGGCCCTGAGGATGTTTTCCGGCTGGCCCGGCAGCCAGGCACCGGCCATGACCTTGTTGTCAAATCCGATGACAACGGCCCACTTCCCTGAAATCCTGGCCAGTCCGTCAATGACGTTGGTGGTGCCTTCCACGTTGTCTTCCGGGTTGAACAGGGTATGCAGGGGATGCCAGGTACCCGGATCAATGAGATATCCCAGCCGCTGCCACACTGTCCAGACCCCTCTGGCATTAATTTTTTCAGTTGGCATGCCCGCATTCTGCACAGCTTCCACCCGGGCGTCAATGTCAGCCTCTACTTCCTGAACTTTCTTAACGTTTTCCTCTGAACTGGTGATCTGACCCTGGTTCAGTGCATTGCCAAACGGTGTCATTTCTTCAAAGTATTGTCGCATCGGATCCCCCTGGTTTTTGTTTCATAATTTAAAACAGTGTTTGATTTTTGAATCCAACTATGGAATAAGGCCATGGCTTTGTCAAGAAATTAATCAAAAATCTGATCAGATTTTTCTTGACTTTGACCTGGATTTTTCGGTATTTCAGGACATATGATGAAACAACGTTTTAAAATACAGAACAAATAATATGACGCCAACGGATAAAACCCATACCCTTGAGGCCGCTGTCCGCAAGTTTGTAACACAGGGATGCCATATCTCCATCGGCGGATTTACCCTGAACAGGAATCCCATGGCAGCGGTCCATGAGATTATCCGCCAGGAAATTAAAGGCCTTCATCTCTATGCCCACTCCAACGGCCAGGGGCTTGACGAACTCACAGGCGCAGGTGCTGTGGACAGGCTGGACATTGCCTATTCCGGCAACGGCAGGTACGCCCCCACCTGTATCAACTTTAAACGGGTCGTCAAAGAGAACCGGCTCAGGGTGGAGGACTATACCAACTTCCAGATGGCCCTGAGGTTTCAGGCAGGTGCCATGGGCCTGCCCTTTTTACCCACCTATTCCTCACTGGGTACGGATATCATTGAGAAATGGGGATTTGATCCGGCACTCCGGGAAGAGGATGACACCCTTCCCGTTCAAAAACTTGCCGTCATGGACAACCCCTTTTCCAGGACCAGCCCCAAAGAAAAAATTGTGGCCGTCCCCGCCATCAACCCGGATGTCACCATCATCCATGCCCAGACCGCAGATGTAAAGGGCACGGTGCGGATCAACGGCCTCACCTTTTCCGATGTGGAACAGGCCAAAGCGGCCCGGCACCTGATCGTGACCTGCGAGACCCTGGTGGACGAGGGCGTATTGAACCGGTCCCCGCAGAACAACCAGATCCCGGGGTTCTGCGTGGACGCCGTGGTTCACTGCCCCATGGGGGCTTATCCCACTGCCTGTTACGGCCAGTATGACTATGATCCGGGGTTCCTGGACTGGTACAGGGAGAATGCAGGGGACCGGGCCGGATTTGCCGCCTATATAAAGGACTGCATCCTGGACACCAAAACCCACGGCCAGTTCATAAAAAAGATGAGCGGCAACCGCCTGGAATCTTTGATGGCCGATCCTGAAACCGGATATTCCCTGAAGGTGAAACGATAATGACGCCAGTTGAAAAACCATCGGACTATTCCGCAAAAGAACTCATGGTGATCTCGGCAGCCCGGATGATCACGGACAGGGATATTGTGTTCTGCGGCACCGGCATCTCCATGCTGGCAGCCGTGGCAGCCAAACATATTTACGCCCCTGAGTCTGTGATCTTTTTTGAAAGCGGTGCCATTGATTCGGGCCTTGACCACCTGCCCCTGGCGGTCTCCGATTCCAGGGTCATGTATAAGGCCTCGGCCTTCTGCAGCCTTACCGAGGCCTTTTCCTTCATGCAAAACAAGAAGACAGGCGCAAGGATCGTAGGCATTATCGGGGCGGCCCAGATCGACCCCTTCGGCAACCTCAACTCCACCATGATCGGAGACTACGGGGATGTGGGCACCCGGTTCCCCGGTTCCGGCGGCGCCTGTGACCTGGCCTCCTTTGTCAACACTGTCCTGGTATTCATGAAGCTTGAAAAGCGGAAATTCGTTGACCGCCTGGACTACCTGACCAGTCCCGGATGGCGCCCCAACGGCCGCTCCAGGGAAGATGCGGGCCTCAGGCCCCGGGGGCCGTCAGCCGTGATAACGGACATGGGTATATTGAAGTTTGAGGCCGGTACCCGCAGGATGTACCTGGACCAGTGCTTTCCCGGGGTGTCCCCCGAAGATATACAGAACAGGGTGGGATTTGACCTGGATGTTTCCAGGGCCGTCCGGGCGGAGCCGCCAGGCCGCCGCGCCCTGTCAATACTGAGAACACAAAGTGACCCGGAAAAACTCATTCTGGATTAAAGGAAGATAATGACTGAGACCCCAAAACGCAACGCCATAGAAAAGGCCCTTGAAATCATGCTGAAATTCAGGGGATCAAAACCCTCCTGGGGCATCAGGGAATTATCCGGGGAACTCGGCTTCAGCCCGGCCACGGTCCAGCGGATCCTCCAGACCCTGAAATCCTATGATTTTATCCGCCAGGACCCCAAGACCCGGCAATACTATATCGGTAATGTATTTTACCGGTTTCTGGAAAGCCTGAACAATACCAACAATCTGACCGGTACGGGCCGCAGGTTCATGGAAAACGTTGCCCAGGAAACCCGGGAGACCGTCCACCTGAACATTATTGAGGGCAGCCTGCGTATCTGCATTGACGTGATAGAGTCCCCAAAGGTGCTCAAGGCGGGCATGCCCATCGGCAATCATTCTCCCCTATACGCAGGGGCATCTGCCAAGTGCCTTCTGGCCTTTTCCTCTCCGGAGTTCCGGAAGGAGTATTTTAAAACCGCCCAGATCAGCCCCTTAACCGGAAACACCATTGTGGACAGGAAACAACTCACGGAAGAGCTTGCACGGATACGCCGCCAGGGCTATGCCGCAAGTCTTGGGGAAAGGACACCGGGCCTGGGCTCTTTAAGCGCACCGGTATTTGACTACAGGGGGGAAATCCTTGCCAGCCTGAGCCTGGCCATACCGGAGATCCGCATTACCCGGCAGGACTACCTGGCAAACTGCACCAAGATACTTACCCGGGAGGCAAAGGAGTTTTCAAAAGCCATGGGGCTGGACACCTCCGGGACTTAACACCGGGGCAATTAAAATTGAAAGACTGAATAAACGGGCAGAATAATAACGCAAGTCTTAACGAACGAGGAGAAAACAGATGGATTTTAAACTGAGTACTGAGCTGAAGATGCTCCAGAAAGAAGTCAGAAAATTTGCCAAAAAACAGATTGAGCCCTATGCGGACGAATGGGATGAAAAACACTACCTCCCCATTAAAGAGGTAATGCGTCCCCTGGGAGAACTGGGGTATTTCGGCACGGTTATTCCCGAAGAGTACGGCGGAGAAGACATGGGATTCCTCGCAGCCATGATCGTCACAGAAGAGCTGGCCAAGGTCTCGTCCTCCCTCAGGGTCCAGGTAAACATGCAGGTCCTGGGCTGCGCCTACACCATCTATAAATACGGAAACGAAGAAGTACGGAAAAAATATGTGGAAAAACTCTGTACTGCGGAATATATCGGCGGTTTCGGCATCACTGAGCCGGATGCGGGCTCCGATGTCATGGCCATGAGCTCCACTGCCGAAGACAAGGGTGACCACTGGCTGATCAACGGGTCCAAAACCTGGATCTCCAACGCCAATGTGGCAGATGCCCTGCTCTTTTACGCCTATACGGATAAAAGCGCCGGATCCAAGGGGCTGTCTGCATTTGTCATTGAGCCCCAGAATTTTGAAGGCATCAAAACCTCTTCCCTGGACAAGCTGGGCTCCCACTCCTCTCCCACGGGAGAACTCTTCCTTGACAACGTCAAGGTACCCAAGGAAAACCTCCTGGGCAAACCCGGTGACGGCGCGAAAATCGTATTCTCTTCCCTGAACCAGACCCGCCTCTCTGCTGCTGCCGGCGGTGTCGGCCTTGCCCAGGCATGTCTGGACGCCTCCCTGAAGTACTGCAACGAAAGAAAGCAGTTCGGCAAAAAGATCGGTGAATTCCAGATGAACCAGGACATGATCGCCCAGATGGCCACGGAAATCGAAGCGGCCCGCCTCCTGGTATACAAGGCTGCCTGGGCCAAGGACCAGGGCAAGCTGAACAACGGCCTGGATGTGGCCATGGCCAAATACTTTGTGGGTGAAGTGGCCACCAAATGCGCCAACTTTGCCATGCGGATCATGGGTGCCTACGGTTACTCCACCGAATACCCCGTGGCCCGTTATTACAGGGATGCCCCCACCTACGCCATGGTGGAAGGCTCTGCCAATATCTGCAAATGGATCATTGCCCTGGATCAACTGGGTATCAGGAAGGCGAACCGTTAAGTTTTTTTAAGGAACTTTCCCATGGACGATAAAGAGATTGCCAAAAAAACCGGAAAAACGGCCAAGCTGTATTTTTCCACGGTAAAGGACGAGGACAAGCCATACAACCTCTGGCGCCACTTTGACCCGGAACTGGCCAAGGACATGTCATTGTACATCACCGGCCGGATGTATGCCCGGGAAAAAATCCCCCACACCACCCGGCAGCTCATCACCGTGGCCGCCCTGACGGTGCTGTCCAAACCGGATGAACT
>JAKSAX010000430.1 GCA_022361395.1 Desulfobacterales bacterium
GAAAACTGGCCCCTCCAGAGGGTTGAAATACGGTGTGCCGTGGAAAACCACAAAAGCCGGGCCATTCCGGAAAGACTGGGATTTAAGAATGAAGGTACTATCCGGCGGGCGGAAAAGGTCTATGACACCTATAATGACCATGTTGTCTACGGCATGTTGAAAGAAGACTTTTCCTGAACATTTCATGAAAATTTAAATTTTCGTGCTGAAGACAATACCGCGGATGGAGAATTCTGCTGCCGCGACTATTCCCCATAAACTGCCGGTATAAAACAGGTGTGGTGACATGTCACCTGTTCATCTCATCAAAGGCAATTGTCCCCGGACGGGCCAACCCGCCAATTCCGGGTGACAATCCTGCAATTTTGCTCCCCTTGCACAGGCTGGCATAAAAGTTGATATTTTTCCTTCGCTAAACCCTGCCCGCGCACCGGGCGGAAGAACCGGCATTTTTAGTCTTTTCTACTGGAGCCACAATTATGCGACTTGGAAATTTTATCCTGGTGACCTGCCTGCTCATCCTCTTTTCATCCTCCCCCGTATCCAATGTCATGGGGTCCCTTCCTGAAATGAAACCCGTCCCGCACCCCAGAACCGGCAGACCGGATGTCCGCATTATCAAGGGAAAGATCAAAAAGGGGGATACCATCTCCGTACTCCTGGATCCCTATCTTCCCCTGAAAACCATCTACAGACTGAATCACAGGAGCACCAGGATATTTTCACTGCAGAAAATGCAGCCGGGAAAGCCCTATAGAATCACAGTGCAAAAGGGGCGTATGACACGGTTTGAGTACAATATCGATATGGCGGACAGGCTGGTCATACAAAAGTGCAGTGACGGGTTTACCATGGGCAGGCTCCCGGTTGAATACACCACAACCCTGGAGACGGTCTCCGCCACCATCACCTCCAGCCTGTTTGAAGCGGTCAGAAAATCCGGGGAGCAATGCGAGCTGGCATTGAAACTCTCGGGGATTTTTGCCTGGGACATTGATTTCATCCGGGATATCCGGCCGGAGGACAATTTCCGGGTTCTGGTGGAAAAGCGGTTTTATGAGGGAAAATTCTCAGGTTACGGAAAGGTCCGGGCTGCAAGTTTTACCAACAGGGGTAAAACCTTCAACGCCTTCTTGCACAAAACAGCAGCCGGCAGCGAAGGCTACTATGATGAAAACGGCAGTTCCCTTCAAAAAGCCTTTTTAAAGGCCCCGCTCGAATTTTCCAGGATCTCTTCAAAGTTTGCGCTCAAAAGGATGCACCCCATATTAAAGGAGTACCGCTCCCATCCGGGGGTGGATTATGCAGCCCCCAAAGGCACCCCTGTTAAAACCGTGGGGGACGGGATCATTGCCGCATTCGGGCACAGCAGCACCACGGGGAACTATGTGATGATCCGCCACAGCAACGGCTATACCACCCGGTACTACCACCTGAGCGGATTCCCGGAAGGCATGGGGCATAACAGGAAAGTGACTCAGGGAGAGATTATAGGGTATGTTGGCATGACCGGCTATGCCACAGGGCCCCATCTCTGTTTCCGCATGCAGAAGGACGGGCGGGCCGTGGATCCCCTTACCCATAAATTTCCTTCAGCCACACCCGTTGCCCCGGTGGAGATGGATCAATTTCAGGCCAGTATCCGAAAACTGGCCAAAAAAATAAATAAAACACCTCAGGTCCGCGTCACAGCCATCCGCGACTTAACAGGAAAACAGGACTCTTAAAAAATCGATATCCAACCAGGCATTGTTGATATTTCGCCAAACCCGCCAAATCCGGCCACTGGATTCTTCCCCTGTAAAACCCGGGTTCCGGTAGGCGGCAGGCACTAAAAAAACCTTCCTCCGGCAGCTTCTTTTGCATCTGCTGCGGGGTGCAAGTCTCTGGCACAAAAAATGTAGTGACCTGTAATGATCAGGGAGACGGTCCTTAATCAACTTAAAAGGAGCAGGAACAGGTTCAATCCTCCATAAAAAATTAGGATCTGTAATGGCATTATCTTCACAGGATGCAGGCGGTCTGATATTCAAACAAACCATCCGGCCCGGTCTGGGGAAACTCACCCTGGACGGAATGTCCCTCAGTATCCTGATGCAGTTTGACGGGCAAAAGACCCTTGACCAGGTCGCCCGGAACCTGAATAAGAACCCGGCAGCCCTGAAACAGGTGGTTTTAAAACTGCTTGGCGCAAGGCTTATCCAGCCTGTAAACCAGGTTGAAAAAAC
>JAKSAX010000359.1 GCA_022361395.1 Desulfobacterales bacterium
AAAGCGATACCCCATCTCTCTCTCCCTGATGTATCCGTTTATATTGATGTTTTTACAATTTTCTCATCTTTATCTAACAGACAAAAAAGGTCAAGTAGTATCAGGAATATAATTTAGAAGCAAACGTCAGTAAAAAAAAGGGGTTTTAGTAAAAATTAAATTGGAAATTTTGAATCCGGAAAGCTAAAGAGTCGAAATTCAGGCGAATTCAGCAGTCGCGTATAAAGACGGATTCATGCCCAGTTCACCGGCACCCTGACCTGGTAGCCGGCCTTGTTTTTGAACACTAAAAAACCGTTGTCACGGCCGTACAGATAGAGGTCCCTGGTCACCCGGACGTCCTGGGTGCAATACGCTACGATCTTATCGATCTTTCCCTGCTTCCACCACTCAAGGGCCATCAGGCCGTCCGCACTTTTTTCCTTGCCAAGGGTCTCTTTGGCAAGGTGATCCAGGCCGAGGCGGTATCCCAGGCGTTCATGGATTTTCATTAAAAGGTCCAGGGTGGGCAGCGACTGAAAATTAAAATTGCTCAATCCGGAAAGCACCTTGTAGTCAAACCGGATAATATTAAAACCGATAACCAGATCAAGGGAGTTCAACCGTTCAACAAGGGCCTCCATATCCTCCTGGTAAAACACAAGAAAATCATCGACCAGGGAGTCATAGAGAACGGCGCAGCTGACCCCCATGCGCTCGGCCCTGTGCCAGCCCCCCACCTGTTTGGCCGACCGCCGGGTCTCAATGTCCAGGACACCGAATCCTGCAGGCGGTTCGGCTTTATCTCCGGCAGGGCCATTGCCGCGCATTTTGGCCGGTTCGTCTATGGCCGGCATCACCTCAATGTTTGAAAAGCTGCCGTCCCCTGTGCCTTTCATCATCATATCCAGAATGGTTCCCGCGGCAAATTTATCAATAGGCCGGTTGCCTGATCCGCATTTGGGTGAATGGACGCAGGCAGGACATCCTGTGTCACACGGACAATCGGCAATGACCTCACAGGTTCGGCGGATCAGGAGGCCGGCATTGTCAAAGGCCTGCCTGGAAAGACCAAGGCCGCCGGGTGCCCCGTCATACACAAATACCGTGGCTTTGCCGGTCTGGACATGGTAGGGAATGGAGATTCCCCCGAGATCGTTCCTGTCGGTCATGACCAGCAGGGGCATGATGCCGATGGCAGCATGCTCCATGGCGTGGATTCCTCCCATAAAATGCATCTGCCGGGTTTCAATGGCCTCCCTGACCCTGTCCGGGATTTCTATCCACAGCCCCTGGGTTTCATAGGTCAGCTCAGGAAGGTCAAGGGGAACGATACCGATGGATTTCCCTGTGGATACGAGTTTCCGGTCATAGCCGGTGACCTGCTCGGTAATTTTCAAGGTGCCGAACCCGATGCGGGTGCCGCCCACCCGGCAGGTATCCGTTACCTCCAGGATTTCAGTGTTTTTGGAAGATCTTGCCCTGGTGTAATAGTTGACCGTTTCCTCTTTTCCCCTGACCACCCCTTTTACATGGTCAAAACAGGTGATGACATAGGTCTTTCCCCGGTGAAGGTAGACAGCCCCCTCATGGGTCTCAAAATAAGACCTGTGCCAGTCGATATCCCCCAGGCTTTCCCTTGTCTCTTCCCTGAAAATCGGTATGGTCCGGCCGGTTCCCCTGAGGCTGACCTCCCTGTGGGGTGATTTCCTTGCGCTGAACCAGATGGTGCCGTCGCGGCTTTGGAGCAGCTTGCCGGTATTGGCAAGGGAGGTTAAGGCTTTTCGCACAGCGCTTTCTTCTAAAAAGGGCTCGTCGTTTTGAAGACTGAGTTCGGCTGCGGCACAGTCCAGGTGCTGGTTGATGACAATGGGGTTTTCCGGATTGATCAATGCTGTCTCAGGGGGCATATCAAAAAAGATGTCCGGATGGTTTATAAAGTATTGATCCAAGGCATCTTCATGGGCAATCAGTATCAGGGCCGAGTCTTTGCCGTCCCTGCCCACCCGTCCGGCCCGCTGCCAGGTGGACATGATGGTACCCGGGTATCCCACCAGGATGCAAAGGTCAAGGTTGCCGATATCTATGCCAAGTTCAAGGGCTGAGGTGGACACCACGGTGAGCAGCTCCCCTGAGGCCAGTTTTTTTTCGATCTCCCGCCGTTCCTCCGGCAGAAACCCGGCCCGGTAAGCAGAGATCTTGTCAGAAAAGGACTTGGCCCTTTGGGAGGCCCAGATGGCAATCAGTTCGGTGATTTTTCTGGACTGGGTATAAACAATGGTCCTCAGATTCCGGTGAACTGCCGCGTGAATCAGGGTAATGGCTGTCTGCGCCGCCCCTTCGAGCCCGCGCATCATAAGGACCTCTTTCTTCCCCTTTGGTGCGCCCTGTACATCCACCACCTGTACATCAAGTCCGGTCAGGTGGGAAGAGAGCTGAGCCGGGTTGGCAATGGTTGCGGAACAGAAGATGAACACCGGTTCTGACCCGTAAAACCGGCAGATCCTCAAAAGCCTCCGGAAGACCCAGGCCATATTGGATCCCATCACCCCCCGGTAGGTGTGGACTTCATCCACCACGACAAATTTAAGGTTGCCGAAAAAAGATTCCCAGAGATGATGATGGGCCAGCATGGCCAGGTGGAGCATCTCCGGGTTGGATAAAAGTACGTGGGGAGGGTTTTTCCTGATCTTTGACTTCTGGTAAGCCGTAATATCCCCGTCATAAACCCCAGCACTCAACCGGGGGGCTTCCATATCAAGGGCGCCGGCCTTCAAAAGCATCTGCTGCACTGTGTCCATCTGATCCCTGGCAAGCGCCTTTAAGGGAAAAAGATAGAGCGCCCGGGCATTGGGATCGCAGATTAAGGCGTCAATCACCGGCAGGTTGTAAATCAGGCTTTTGCCCGAGGCTGTCGGCGTTGCAACCACGGTGTGGATACCTTTTTGAATTTGACGGACAGCCTGTGACTGATGGGTGTATAAGCGGGAGATACCGAGGTCTGCCAGCAGGGGGGAGAGATCGTTTTTCAATCCCAGGCCCTGGCCGGGATCGGCATGCCTTGCAGGGCTGGCTTCCATTGTCCTGTGGCAGACAATGTCTCCGGCAAACCCTTTATAGGCTTTCAGCGCCTTGATATAGGCATCAAGCGGCAAAGGAAACCCGGCTGCTAAAGAATGCTTTTGCCCAGGGCGGACAGGGTCAGTTCAACCGCCAGTTCCGCTGTTTTATTGGCAACATCCAGAATGGGGTTGATCTCCACAAGATCCATGGACCCCAGTTTTCCGGAATCTGACAGGATTTCCATGAGCAGATGGGCCTCCCTGTATGAGATGCCGCCGGGCACAGGGGTTCCCACCCCCGGGGCTTCAACCGGATCCAGTGCATCCATGTCCAGGGTCAGGTGGAAGCGTTTGAGGTGGGCAAACTTCATGATTGCCTTGGATGCAATGGAGGAGATCCCCTGCTCGTCAATATCCCGCATGGTATAAATGGTTATGCCTGACCGCTTGACACGCTCTTTTTCCGAGGGGTCAAGGTCCCGCTGTCCGATCATCACCACATTTTCAGGATGGACCTTCATTCCGGGTTTGCCCACATTGACCAGGGAGTCGTGGCCCTCTCCGATAAGGGCGGCAAGCGGCATGCCGTGGATATTGCCGGAGGGTGAGGTCTCAGGGGTGTTAAAATCCCCGTGGGCGTCCACCC
Source organism: Desulfobacterales bacterium (assembly GCA_022361395.1). GTDB lineage: Bacteria > Desulfobacterota > Desulfobacteria > Desulfobacterales > Desulfobacteraceae > Desulfobacter. The sequence goes on from JAKSAX010000359.1 coordinate 3,688, forward strand.
AGATCAACCCGACAGGATCTGTCCTGACCACAGAGGCCACGGTGCCCACGGCAATTGAGTGATCCCCTCCCAGAAAGAGGGGGAAGTGCCCCTTTTCAGCAACACGGCTTCCGGTGTCATAGATGGATTCGCAGATCTGGGTGATCTCTTTGACATATTTATCATGGGAGATGTCCCCGTCACTGTCACGGATGGGAATACTGACATCGCCCTGGTCCGTAACCCTGTGACCGAGTTTGCGGAGCCTTGAAATCAATCCGGTGTAGCGGAGGGCTGCAGGTCCCATGTCCACGCCCCTGAGTTCCTGTCCGAAGTCCATTGGCACACCGATGATACTGATCTCTTTTGACATGATCTTCCCCTTTGGCCTGAACCGTTATTATAATGACGGCACTAAAATTAAAGCTAATGCATCCTGCCTTGATAATAGCATTCTATTGACAGCTCATATAGCATAGAGTAAGAATCCTATTCAATAAAAATCCCCACAAACCGGAGCCCGGACATGGAACGAAAATACGAGGTCAGATCACAACAGACACTGGATACAATCACCAACCTGATGGACAGGGGCATCACCCGGATGTCCGTCATCCTCAGGCACTCTGACCGCTTTTATCACAAAGAGGCCAGAATGGACCCCTTTATGGGCCTGACAGACCGGGGCAAAGCCTATGCCATGGATTTAGGCCGGGCCATGCCTGCCGGTATCCGTCCCAAACTCTATTCAAGCCACCTGGGCAGATGCATTGAAACCGCCTATCTGGTGGACAAAGGATTTACAGCGGCCAACGGGGATACCCTGGACCACAATATCACAAGTGACACCCTGGCACCATTTTATATCAAGGACATTGAAAAGGCCATCGGCCTGATGCTGGACCAGGGCAGTACGCAATTTATCCGTTCCTGGTTTGACAATGCCATTGAGGCTGCCGTCATGGAGGATCCCCGGCGGACAGCGGATATCCTGACCGATTATATGATCGGTTGCCTTGACTCACTGTCAGATAACCAGGTGGCTGTCTGCATATCCCATGACTGGAATATCTTTCCCATTAAAGAGTATAAATTAGGACTCCCCCATGAAGGGGCCGGGGATGTGGGATATCTGGACGGGGTGGTGTTTTACAGGGAAAATAACAGGCCCCATGCGGTGACATTTCAGACAGAGCCAGTGGAACTCTGATACCAGGGGCGGGTTCAGGATCTAACCCGCCCGGTTTTACACGAACTCAGGCTTTGGCCATAAAAACAGCCCTGACAGGTGCGGGGTATCCTTCAACTGTTTTTCCGGGATCACTGGGATCAAGGAAGTCTGCCAGGGATTCCGTCTGAATCCAGTCTGTTTTTCTCTGTTCCTCAAGACCGGTGGTGCTGACATCCACACAGCGGATATCCTTAAACCCCGCACGGGCGAGCCAGGATTCCATGGCTGACAGGTCAGGAATGAAAAACACATTCCGCATCTTGGCATACCGGTCATGGGGAAAGAGGCAGTGGTTTTCCCTTGATTCAAGCACCAGGTTTTCCAGCACAATCTCCCCGCCGCGTGCCAGGCTGTCACGGATCTGCCTGAGCATCTCAACGGGTGATTTCCTGTGGTAGAGGATTCCCATGCAAAACACCAGGTCAAAATACCCCTCCATGACCGGCAGCTGGTGGTAGGGAACAGGCAGGCAGAACACATTATCCTGTTTCAGGTACTTCTGGACGGCCAGGTATTGAAAGTAAAAGGAACTCTGGGGCTCCAGCCCCAGTACAAAAAGCGGGTTTCCTGCAGCCAGGCGGAACATGTAATACCCGTTGGACGAGCCGATATCCAGTATCTTCCTGCCGTCAAGACTGGGCAGATGGGGGGCCAGGCGGTCCCATTTCATCCAGGACTGCCACTCCGTGTCAATATCAATGCCAAAGAGATTGAACGGTCCTTTCCGCCACGGGCAAAGATCCTTAAGCCCCCGGTAAAGCAGTTGACTTTCCTCCGGGCTGATATCTGACTCGTCTCCGACGCGGACGGCTCTTTCATCCGGGCTGACCGCAGAAGGCTTAAGGTCGGGCATTGCATCCACAACATTTTTAAACCGCAGGAAATTACCCTTGGCATTATCAAGAAATTCCCTTTTCTCTTCTACAACCGCCTTTAGCTCATCATACCACCGGTCGAACCGGAACTCCCGGTGACGCCTTAGAAACCTTTCCATAACACCTGCTCTTCTGCTTATTTTATTGCCAGCATGGATGTGAAATTAAACCATTTGAGCCAGACACTGAACCGGGAGAACCCGGTAGAGAGGATCCTGTTTTCGTGGGTCTTGACCGGTTCGGGAATGAGCACCTTGTCAAGCGCCTCCCTCTTCTGGCTGATTTCAAGCTCGGAGTAGCCGTTTTCACGTTTGAACTGGCAGTAAAAGTCAAGTTCGAGTTCCGATATACCCGGATCCGGATGAAGGGTTTTTTCCGTAAGAAGAAGGATACCTCCGGGGGAGAGTCCCTCGTAAACCGAACGGACCAGCCCGTCCCGTTTCCCGGGGCTCAAAAACTGCAGGGTCAGGTTGATGATGACCACTGAGGCATTTTCCAGCCTGACATCTTCCATCCTGCCGCAGACAAGGTGGATGGATGATCTTTCACCCGGACTTATCATCCGTTTTTGATATTTCTCTATCATGGGCAGGGAACTGTCCACCCCGATCATGCAGAACGGAACCTCCTCAAAGGCATCCCGGACCAGAACGCCCATATTTCCGTGTGAACACCCGAGATCATAGATCCGTGTGCCCGGCCTGTAAAACCGCCTGGTCATCCTGGCCTGCTGTTTCAGGGACTCCCCGTAAAATGGCACAGACCTGACCAGCATATCGTCAAAAACATCCGCTACTTCTCTGTTAAACCGGAACGGGGTGATCGTGGTCTGTTTGCGTGCAAAAACCTTGTCTTTTTTCATGGCTCTTTCTTCTGTAAATCCGGCCTTCTATTACCCTATTTTTCCGCTCAACGCAAGAAAAGAGGAACAGCATTATGATAACACCATAAATGCTTAAAATCTCAAAGGATAAAAAAATGTAACAGGTTTACCCGGGATTGCCCTGCTTATTCCTTGACGGCAATGCGCTGCCAATGGTATCTTCCGGCTTAGTGACGTCTCTACCAAGGCTATCCGATAAAACAATCAGGAGGTTTAGGCATGGAAATAGTTGGAATCGATGTCGGTTTCGGGTTTACCAAGGCATACAACGGTAAAAATTCCGTTATTTTCAAATCATTGATCGGTGATGCCGCCGACATTCAGTTCCGTGCGTCCCTGGGCGATGCATCCACGACCTCCAACCTGCATATCACCCTGAATGATAAAAGCTATTTTCTCGGCAGCTATGCCGAACTCCAGTCCAATATTCCTGAATTCACCCTTGACCAGGAAAAACTGATTGAGGATTTTATTAAAATTCTCGCAATAACGGCAGCCGGGATATGCACGGATTCCTCCGGTCCGGTTAATGTTGTCACCGGGTTGCCTGTGGGATACCTGAAACGGGACACCCGCCGCCTGAAAGAGATGATCCGCGGCATGCATGAGATCACCTACCACAACCAGAACGGCAAGGATGAGACCAAACGGATAAATATTGATAAGGTTCATGTAATCCCCCAGCCCATCGGCTCCATATTCAACCTTATTTTTGACGAATCAGGCAAAATAACCGACCGTGCCCTTGCCAGTTCCAAACTCGGGGTGGTGGACATCGGTTTTAAAACAACGGATTTTTCCATCTTTGATCATCTCCAATACATTGAGCGCGGCTCATCAACCATGGATTCAGGTATTTCAAAATGTTTTTCCGTTATAGCCAACAAACTGCGCCAGGAGAGCAATATCAACATTGAACTTTACCGGATTTTTAAATTTGTCGAATCCGGAATGATCAAGATAAAGGGGAAGGAGTACAATATCTCCAACCTGAAAAAACGGGTGTATACCCACTCGGCATCCGCCATTGCCGAAGATTTGAACCGCCTATGGGAAAACGACTGGGATATTGACTCCATTATCCTGTCCGGCGGCGGTTCCATTCCTCTGGCTGAATTCCTCACCCCGAAAATAGAAGGCAATGTTATCCCCATTCAGAAAAATATCGATGCCAGGTTCAACAACGTCCAGGGCTATTGCAAATTCGGGCAGTATAAATGGGGAAATAAGAAAACCATAACCGAGGCAGCACCTGCCAAAAAGACCGCAGTCAACAATAGTAAGACTGACACCCCTTCCGACGAAAACGACACCGCTAAAGGAGAAAAATCAGGCAAAGGCCTGGCCTGGCTCAGACGCCAGAATTAGGAAATTTATATGAACCAGGAAACACTTACCCGCATCCTGTCCCGGGTGGCCAGCGGAGACCTTGATGTAAACGCGGCCAAAGACAAATTCAAGCACCTCTCTTTTGAAGATATCGGTTTTGCCCACATTGATCACCACAGGTCCCTGAGAAAGGGGTTTCCCGAAGTTATTTTCGGCCAGGGAAAGACCTGGGAACAGATCACGGGTATCCTCAATACAATGAAGGACCGGGAACAGGTGATTCTGGTGACACGGATTGACCAGGAAAAGGCAGACCCCATCCTTGAGCAATTCCCGGATGCAGAATACTTTAAGGATGCCAGGTTGCTACAGCTCCAGAAATCCCCGCCTGAGATCACCGGCGTGGGCACTGTTCTCATCATATCCGCCGGCACATCGGACATCCCTGTGGCCAGGGAAGCCGCCCTTACTGCATCTGCCATGGGCAATCGCGTCGAAACCCTTTTCGATGTCGGGGTCGCCGGGATTCACCGCCTTTTTGCCCACAAAAAAATGATAGACGAGGCAAGTGTTATCGTGGTTGCAGCCGGCATGGAAGGCGCCCTGCCCTCAGTGGTCGGCGGCATGGTCCGGGCCCCGGTGATCGCAGTGCCCACCAGTATCGGATACGGCACCAGTTTCAACGGAATGACAGCACTCCTGGGCATGCTCAACTCCTGCAGCTCAAACATTGCCGTGGTAAATATAGACAA
>JAKSAX010000397.1 GCA_022361395.1 Desulfobacterales bacterium
ATGCGGTGGTGCCTGACCTTCATCCCCTTTGTGAACTTGCCTGAGCAGATCCGGAAAAAGGCAATCCGGTCACGGTGCTCCGGGTCCATATTGGCCTGGATCTTAAAGGTAAATCCTGAAAAAGACTTTTCCTGGGGGTTTACGTCACGGCTGGCAGTGGGCCTGACACCCGGGGCCGGTGCGATTTTAACAAAGGCGTCCAGCATCTCCCTGACACCGAAGTTATTGATGGCAGATCCGAAGAACACCGGCGTCTGGGTGCCGTTCAGATAGAGGTCCAGGTCAAAGGGTTCTGCCGCCACTGAGATCAGTTCCACATCCTCCCGGAGCTGTTCAGCCTCTGAATCACCGATGAGCTCATCCAGCTGGGGATCTTCAAGATCCTGGATCACCACCCCGTCATCATCCCTGGGCGTATACCCGGCAGAGAACACCCCCAGTTCCTTTTTTTCAAGGTTATACACCCCTTTAAACCGTTTGCCCATGCCGATGGGCCATGTCAGGGGAACACATTCAATCTGAAGCTTGTCTTCAATATCCTGGAAAATATCCAGGGGCTCCATGCCTTCCCGGTCCAGCTTGTTGATAAAGGTAATGATGGGGGTATTCCGCATCCGGCAGACCTCCATCAGTTTCCGGGTCTGGGGCTCAACCCCTTTGGCGGAGTCAATGATCATCACTGCGCAGTCCACTGCTGTGAGCACCCTGTAGGTATCCTCGGAAAAATCCTTATGGCCCGGTGTGTCCAGAAGGTTTATTTCATAGTCTTTATAGTTGAACTTCATCACGGAAGAGGAGACGGAGATCCCTCTCTCCTGCTCAATGGACAGGAAATCCGAAGTGGCTGCACGGTCAGCTTTTCTGGATTTAACCGCACCGGCCTGCTGGATGGCGCCGCCGAAAAGAAGCAGTTTCTCGGTTAAGGTGGTTTTACCGGCATCAGGGTGGGAGATAATCCCGAATGTCCTGCGCTTTTCAATTTCCGGTTTAAGTGTTTTATCCAGTGGTTTTTCTATGGTTTCTGATGCCATGGAACAATAATTCCTTGTCTGTGCAAATTTAAGGGTGGAAATCTAACAATATTTTTTGAGAGAATCAAGCCCCTAAGTGCTGATCTCACAAGATAAACAATGATTTCAAATGATTATAAAAGAGATATGATTTAGGTTTTCCGCAACCGCCATTTAATAAAATGAAGAAAAACAAAATCAGACCCGGGCGGAAAAGGTCAGCTGCTAATTATCCGGCTCCCTGCCTTCCTGTTTTGAGCGTTTGCGGACCTTGAAGAAATCCCATACTGCCCAGGGGATGAGGATACAACTTGCCACACGGTTCATGGTTATAACGTAGTCTTCCATCTCCGGATTTGCTGCCAGCCATCCGTCCCAAAAACACCAGAGCCCGAATGCCAGAAGCAAAAAGGTAAATATATAGGGATTCATCATGGGCCCGGCACCCGGTTTGTCCTTGTTGTCGTCCATCAATATCCTCAATCTTCCTGAATGGTTACTTTAAAAGCCTATTACTATCATATCCGGCCGTGTTTTTGAAGCCGGGATCACCGGATAATTTTTATTTTTCTTGTATCAACCCGCAGTTTCTGATAGCCCGGGATTAAGTTTTTCCAAACATCTTAAAACAGGCAAAATTATGTATCCTTCTCATCATACCCCGCTTGCTGTCAGCATTGAAACCCAGGGTTCCGGGAAAATCACCAGAAATCCCTATCTGCGAAAAACCGGCCGCCACTCAAAGATACGAACCCCGGACCATGAGTTTGTGTTCAACCTGAACGGTGAAATAAAATTTATCAGAGGGCTTAACACGGACTGGCCCCATCCTTCAGAGCAGTTAAAACGGACCGACGGGAATGACTGGGTTTATTATTCCGTGGGGGATGACAGCACGGAAAACGGCATCATATCCTGGATGGGGGATTATTACCTTCCCTGCCTGCCCTATCCCAGCAATGCGGTATGGGAAATCAATTACAGGGAAAATCCGGGTATCATGACAGCCTTTGCATCATGGTCCCAGCTCTTTGCCAACCTTTATGACGGTGTACACCGGAACACCCTCCACCCCAATGCCGTGGACCTTGCAAAACTGATACTGGAAAATGACGACCAGGCCCTGTTCAACAGGTCCCGGGAACTCAAATCAATCACTGGAGACGAGATTTCAGTACTTCCCCCTGATACCCGGCATGCGGATTATGAACTGATTCCCCTGACCATAGCTGACGGCTGTCTCTACCATTGCAGATTCTGCTGCGTAAAATCATCCCACGCTTTTTCCCCCAGGACCAGGGAGCAGATATCAGACCAGATTCAGCAACTGAAAAGATTTTACGGGCGGAACATCGAGAATTATAATGCAATCTTCTTAGGCAACCACGATGCAGTGGCCGCCGGAAAAGATCTTATCTGTGATACCGCCTCAACAGCATTTGATGCCTTCGGCTTTGGCGACAGCCGGCCTGAAGCCCCCCGGCTGTTTATGTTTGCCAGCGCAGACTCCCTTTTGGATGCCGGAGAACCTCTTTTTGACCACCTGAACCGCCTTGGATTTAAAACCTATATCAATGTGGGCCTGGAATCCCCGGATCCCCTCACCCTGAAAAATATCGGCAAACCCCTGACCCGGTCAAAGGTAGAGACTGCCTTTGAAATGATCTGCGCTCTTAATAATGAATTCTCCAATATTGAGATAACCTCTAACTTTCTGGTGGGAACGGATTTGGGAGAAGCCCATTATGAAGCGCTTATATCTCTTCTCTCACATACACCGGCGCCATTAAAAAACAAAGGCACGGTTTATCTCTCCCCTGTCAAAGAAAGCCCGAAAAAACGGGAACTTCTGCCACGGATCAGAGAAATAAAACAGCAGAGCGCCCTGCCGGTGTTTGTCTATTTAATCCAGCGGTTTTAAAGCGCCTGTGATCCCCTGCCAGCCTTGAGATGCCGCCCTATGAAATTCACTCATATTACGGCAGGTAATCCATCATGCATATGATTTATGACATGAAGCAATGGCCGGATTACTGTCTTGTCCTATCTCCGGTACCTTGAAATTCTCCGGTATTTGATATAAAAATATTCTGTGAAACTATTAATTTTCAAGTTCAGGTATGTATTAGTTGTTTTAGCTGCAGGACTGCTGTTTGCCGCAGTGTTTAACCTTACCCGGAACCAGGCCCCTGAAACACCCGCCCCCCGTGAAGAGCTTAACCTGTCCCAGGAGGACCGGGACTGGATACAGTCCAATCCCGTTATAACGGTGGGGGTTGATCTGGATTTTGCCCCCATTGAAAACATGGGGCCCGATAACCAGTATATCGGTGTGACTGCTGATTTCCTCTCCCTTATCTCACGGAAAACAGGGCTGACCTTTAAAATTGATCACCAGCATTCATGGGAGGAGAGCCTTGAGCGGATTAAAGCCGGCAAGATACACATGCTGGGGGCGGCAGTACCCTCTGAGCAGCGGAAGGAATTCATGGATTTCAGCCAGCCCTATGCCTGGCTGTCCGGGGTAATCATTGTAAGAAAAGCCGTGACCGAACCCATGTCCCTTGAAAAGCTGAAGGGTATGGAGGTCACCGTGGTCCACAATTATATATGGAAGGATATTCTGGAAAAATCCTACCCGGACCTGGATCTCAACCCGGCCCAGGATATCGGGGCGGCCCTGAACAAGGTCTCGTTCGGCATGGCTGACGCCATGGTCGGGTATATGGCCACCGCCTCCCATCACATTGAGCGTCTGGGCATTTCAAACCTGAAAATATCCGGTGAGACAATATCGGTTCTTGATATTTCCTTTGCCGTGAGCAAGACAAGTCCCAGGCTTAAACAGATTCTGAACAAGGTGCTCGACCAGACAACGGAAAACCAGAAAAAAGCCATCCTCAGAAAGTGGATCAGCCTGGAATTCTCAAAAGACAACAATATTAAACGGCTGACCCGGATCCTCTTTCCCGGGGTAGCCCTGGTTCTTCTCGGGCTTATTGCCATCATCATCTGGAACAGGGCCCTCCAGCGCCAGGTGACCCAGAGAACGGAAACGCTCAACCGGGAACTGATCCAGCGTACCCACATGGAAAAGGCCCTGAGGGAAAGTGAGGAAAAGTACAGGAGCATTTTCGGGAATATCCAGGATGTCTACTATGAGATTCTTCCCAAGGGCCGGGTAATTGAGATCTCACCTTCCATTGAAAAAGTGTTCGGATACAACAGGGCCTCCATGCTGGACCAATCCATGTCACGGATGTTTGTGGATCCCAGGGAGTTCAGGGATATGCTGGGAAAAGCCACCTTTGAAGAGCGACTGGATGACCATGAGACCCTCCTTGTCCGGCCCGACGGCAAGCAGCTCAACTGCTCCATGAACGCCGTGCTCATACGGGACAGCCAGGGGGCTCCCCTGAAGATCATCGGCTCCATCCACAATATCACGGAAAGGGTCAAAGCCCAGAAAGCCCTGCGCATGGCCTATAATGAGCTTGAAAAACGGGTAAGGGAAAGAACGGCGGAACTCCGAAACACCAACAGGGAGCTCAACAAGGCCAAAGAGACCGCTGATGCCGCCACCCGGGCCAAGAGTAACTTCCTGGCAAATATGAGTCATGAAATCCGGACGCCCCTGAGCGGCGTGATCTCGGCCTCGGAACTGGTCATGCATGAGGCCCTGCCCAAGAAAGTGGCCAGGTATATCAATATTATCCGGACCTCGGGCCATGCCCTTTTAGGGGTTATCGATGATATCCTGGACTTTTCAAAAATTGAGGCCGGAAAGCTGGATATTGAAGTACACCCCTTTTATCTGGAGCAATTGATCACCCGGACCACCAATCTGTTTAAACAGAAAATCGCTGAAAAAGAGATCTCTTTTGAGGTGGAAATCGCCCTGAGCACCCCGGCCCATCTCAAAGGGGATTCGTTCAGGCTGCAGCAGATCCTCACCAACCTTCTGAGTAATGCCCTGAAATTCACTGACAGGGGCGGACGGATCACCCTCGGGGTATCCGGCAGTCACTGTACGCACAAGGCCGATCGTGTATTTATGGAATTCATGGTGGCAGACTCGGGCATAGGTATCAGTCCTGAGCACCAGGATCTCCTCTTTACACCGTTTTCCCAGATCGATGCATCCACCACCAGGAAATACGGGGGCAGCGGCCTGGGCTTGAGCATCTGCGGCCAATTGGTGGAGATGATGGAAGGCACCATTACCGTGGAAAGCAGGCCTGCCCACGGCAGCAGTTTTTTGTTCACCATTCCCCTTGAATTATGGGAGAATCCGGATCTTGAGCAGGCCGCCCCGGTTCCGGACCGGTTTGCCTCCCTGGCAACCTACCGCTCCCTGCTCCGGGGAAAACGCATTCTTGTGGCGGAAGATACCCCTACCAACCAGGAGATCATTTTAGCGGTCCTGGCATTAGCCGGTATTGAAACCTCTTTGGTGGACACAGGCGATAAAGCGGTAAAAGCGGTCCGGGACAAAGACTTCCATGCCGTGCTCATGGATCTTCAGATGCCTGAAATGGACGGTTTTGAAGCCACGCGGACCATTCGCAGGCAAAAGGACAAGACCCATCTGCCCATTATCGCCATGACAGCGCATACTATGAAAGAGGACGAGGGCAAGTGCATGGCAGCCGGGATGAACGGATATATTTCAAAACCGATAAACCAGGATAAATTATTCAAAACCCTGATTGACCTTATCCATGACCGGAAAACAGATGGGGAAATACCCGGCCCTCCTCTTCCGGCCCCATCCCCCACCCCGCAGCCCGACCCGGGGGAAATGCTTTCCATACTGCCCAAGCAGGTCCCGGGGCTTGAACTGCAGACTGCCGTGAACAACCTTGGTGTGGGTGAAGAGGTATTTCTCCATATTCTGGATACCTTTTTTAAAAACCATGAATCCATTATCACCCGGATCGAAACCGCCTGGGCCGGCGGAGACAAAGAGGCAGTCACAACCATGATCCACAGCCTCAAGGGCAGTGCCTCCGGCATCGGTGCAACTGAAGTGAGCAACCTGGCCCGGGATATGGAATCCCTCTGTAAAAAATCGGCAGTGCTGCCGGCCATGGACAAGGCCGGCCTTGCTGTCCTGGAAAATGCACTGACCATTGTTCTTGCATCCATAAAGGCCCTGCCCTCCGGGGCCGGCGGTCCGGAAACACCGGCTGACAAACAAAAACCGGCTCAACTGGACCATGACCAGGCCTGTACCGCTCTCAGGACTCTGGAAAAGGCCCTGGATTTCCCGGAGCTGGGTGAACTGGAACAGCTTATGACGGAACTTACCTCCACCTGTGACCACCCGCTTGTGGAACAGATAAAAAACCATATTGACAGCCATGACCACGACCTGGCAAAACAGGACGTGGTAACATTACACTCCCAACTTAAAGGGCCGGCCCAATGACTTCCCAAACAGATCTGATCATGATCGTTGATGACAGCCCCACCAATATAGATATCCTTGCAGGAACCCTTAAGGATCAATACAGGCTGACAATTGCAAAAAGCGGGCAAACCGCCCTTGACCGTCTTGAACAGCAGCTTCCGGATCTCATCCTTCTTGATATTGTCATGCCGGGCATGGACGGATTTGAGGTCTGCCGGCGCCTCAAGGCTGATCCGAGGACCAGGGAAATCCCGATCATTTTCATCACTGCAATGGAAGAGGCTGAACAGAAGACCAGGGGGTTTGAACTGGGGGCTGTGGATTATATTATCCGGCCCTTTCATTCATCAGAGGTCCTGGCACGGGTAAAGACCCACCTGTCCATGCGCCGGATGCACCAGGCCCTGGATGAAAAAAACCGGATTATCCGCAGGGCACTGGCGGAAAAAAGCCGGCAGTTGGATGCCCTGATCTCAAACCTTCCGGGCATGGTGTTTCATGCCAGGTTTGACAAGGGATGGCAGATGGAATTTGTCAGTGAGGGGTGTATCCAGCTGACAGGATATGACCCGGATGTTTTTCTTGACCACAAGGACGCCCATTACACCCTGATGACCGCCCCCAAAGACCAGGCCTGGATAAGAAAAACACTGGACAAGGCCCTTGACCGGAAAAAACCATTTGAGCTGCTCTACCGGATTCAAACGGCAGATGGCCTGGAAAAATGGGTCCTGGAACACGGGATAGGGGTTTACGATCAATCAGGCACCCTTCTGGGCACCGAAGGGGTCATTTCCGATGTCACGGACAAACAGCGAGCCTCCCTGGCCCTGGAACAGGAAAACCGTCACCTCAAGTCAAAAATGATGAACAGGGACCAGTTCGGCGATATCGTCGGCAGCTCCCCTGCCATGCAAAAGGTCTATGACCGGATCCTTAAAGCTGCTGCCTGCGATGACTGCGTCATTGTCTACGGCCCCTCCGGGACAGGAAAGGAACTGGTGGCCAAGGCTATCCACAAAAATTCCCCCAGAAAAGACAACCCCTTTGTACCCATTAACTGCGGCGCCATCCCGGAAAGCCTTTTTGAAAGCGAATTCTTCGGCCATAAAAAAGGGGCGTTCTCCGGAGCCAATACTGATAAACAGGGGGTCCTGGATATGGCGGACGGCGGTACCCTGTTCCTGGACGAACTCGGGGAGATATCCATGTCCATGCAGGTTAAACTGCTCAGGGTAATGGACGGTAACGGCTATATCCCGGTTGGCGGAACCGTTTTAAAAAAGCCGGATATCAGGTTTGTCTGTGCAACTAACAGGAATCTCCAGGAGAGTATCCGGAGAAAAAAACTGAGGGAAGACTTTTTTTCAGGATCCATATCATTCCCATTACCCTGCCGCCTTTAAAAGACAGAAAACAGGACATCCCCCTTCTGCTCGAACATTTCTTCAACTCCTATCCCAAAGACGATGCAACCGCCCGGTTGACACCGGAGATGCTGGACGCCCTGATGGAGTACTCATGGCCGGGCAATATCCGGCAGCTTCAGAACATGATCTACCAGTTTATCGTCCTCGGAAAACTGGATTTCATCGCCCCCCAAAACCCTGAAACAGGGAGGCACTGCTTCGGAAACCGGTTCAACGCGGCACCTGAAAGCAGCGGTGGAGGATTTTGAAAAGACCTATATCGCCAAAATGCTGGCCCGCCACAGCCAAAAGAAGGGCAAGGCGGCAGAGCCCTGGTGTTGACCGCAAAACCCTGTTCAGGAAGATGAAACGGTACGGACTGGACTGAATCCTGGAGGATGAACTGAGGTTGCCGCCCCCGGAACATTAGCGGCATCCAGAACGAGCTAACCCCCTTAAATAATTCAGCTTTTGCAACTTCGAATTCTCTAAGACTCATTTACTTCAAAACCGTGAAAAA
>JAKSAX010000205.1 GCA_022361395.1 Desulfobacterales bacterium
CAAGCAGCATCGCCCCTTTCATTGTGGATTTAAATATTAAATATTTATAACCGGGCTTTGTACCAAATCAGGGCGGAAAAAGCAAGAAAAAAAGCTGTCCGGCCAATAATCGAACAGGCCGGGACAGCTTTTTCTTTAATAATACCAGCCCCGAACTAACGGGCGAAACAGATTACAAGTTGGAAATCAATTCCGCTGTTACGTCCGGTAGAGGCTGTTCGCCATTCAGGGTGAAATATTTAAACGGAACATCTTTCAGGTCTCTGAAGTAGTAGGAAGATGCCAGGGTGCCGGTCTCAGTGTCGTAGTAGATGGAGTGGCGTTTATCGATGGCAGCTTCATCCTGGTCATCGTCACGGGCGGAAAGGGCACCGCCGCATACACGGCACTTGTCTCCGTCCGGCTTGATGGCATCGATGAAAATATTGTTGGGGTGGTTGTTGTCCTTTTCACAAAGACGGCGGCCCATGATCCTGTCTTTTGCAATCTGGCGGTCCAGCAGCATTTCAATGACATAGTTCAGCTTGATGCCTTTTTCTTCAAGGGCAGCATGGAGTTTTTCAGATTGAACCTTGTTTCTGGGAAAGCCGTCCAGCAGCCATCCGTTTTTACAGTCGTCCTGCTCAATACGGTCGATCATCATCGGGATGGTGATTTCATCAGGTACAAGGTCTCCCTTGTCAATGTATTCCTTGGCTTTTTTGCCGAGTTCTGTTCCGCCTTTGATATTGTCGCGGAAAATGGCGCCGGATTCAACGTGAGCAATATTATATTTATCTTTCAGGATTTTACCCTGGGTTCCTTTACCACTGCCGTTGGGGCCGAAAAAAAGAATGTTCATCTTAACTCCTTTAGGTGTTTTTATCCATGTAAATTCGGAACAACTTTCCTACTTATAAGAGTCATTTTTTTTTGTCAAGTTTAACACCGGGACAAGGCTGGATCATGTTAAATAAAATTCTCATTAGATCTTGAATGTGAGAACGCAAATTGCTATTAATGTATGGATTTGGAAAATATCAAAATTATTAAATATCAATATAAAGAATTTACTATATAAGGTAAGGGGGAAACATGACAGAACTGATTGACGTCAGGGCAAGGGAGATCATTGATTCCAGGGGGAATCCCACGGTTGAAGTGGATGTAACCCTGGCCTGCGGTGCCCAGGGCAGGGCTGCTGTTCCGTCCGGTGCATCCACGGGAACACGTGAGGCATTGGAACTTCGTGATAAGGCCGAGAACCGGTATATGGGAAAAGGGGTTCTCAATGCAGTGGCCAATGTCAATGAGGTGATTGCACCTGAGATAATCGGATATGATGCCATGGATCAGGCCGGCCTGGACCGGACCATGCTGGACATTGACGGGACTGAAAACAAATCCCGTCTGGGTGCCAATGCAATTCTGGGCGTTTCCATGGCTGCTGCAAGGGCTGCTGCCAATGCCTGTGACATCCCCCTTTATCAGCATCTCGGCGGTATTAATGCCAGGGTAATGCCCGTACCCATGATGAATATCATCAACGGCGGGGAACACGCTGCCAATAATCTTGATATTCAGGAGTTTATGATCCTTCCCTTTGGTGCGCCCGGAATCCTGGAAGCCATAAGAATGGGGGCGGAAACCTTTCACAACCTGAAAAAAATTCTCAAAGGCCAGGGCCTGAGCACAGCCGTGGGTGACGAGGGCGGATTTGCCCCTGACCTGAATTCCAATGAAGAGGCCATTGAGTATATCATCAAGGCCATTGAAACTGCCGGATACAGGCCTGGAAAAGATATCGGCATTGCCCTGGATGCGGCTGCATCCGAGTTTTTTAAAGACGGAAAATATATCTTCCAGTCCGAAGGCAGGGAGCTCTCTGCCGAAGAGATGATTGATTATTATGAAGGCCTGGTGGATAAATATCCGCTCTTCTCCATTGAAGACGGGCTTGCCGAGGGGGACTGGGATAACTGGGAACTCATGACCCAGCGCCTGGGCAACCGCATCCAGATCGTGGGGGATGATATCTTTGTCACCAACCCGGATATCTTTAAAGAGGGGATTGCAAGGGGAGTGGGTAACTCCATTTTAATCAAGCTGAACCAGATTGGTACTGTCACCGAAACCCTGGACACCATTCAGATGGCCAAGGAATCCGGATACACCACTGTTGTTTCCCACAGATCAGGTGAGACCGAAGACTCTTTTATTGCCGATCTGGCTGTGGGGGTTAACTCAGGGCAGATCAAAACCGGTTCCATGTCCCGAAGCGACCGCGTGGCCAAATATAATCAATTGATCCGTATTGAGGAACGTTTAGGAGACTCTGCCCTGTTCCCTGAAGATCTGTTTATTTAAACCTGAAGGTTTCATGCAAAAGAACGTTTTCATTTCTTTTCTGGTGTGTATCGTTATCCTGACGGCAGGATCCAGGGGTGAGGCCTTTGTTCCGCAGACGCCTCACCTTTTGCATTTGGTGGTCAGCAAGATAAAGACCCCTGTGGGGATGGTGGTTTACCAGACCCGGCATATTGCAGGGACTGTAAATCTCATTCCCGAGGATGAAGGTGGGGTTTCCCAGGAAAGGGAGAGGAGCGAAGATTCCGGGCAGGACGCATCGGAAAACACAGATACGGAAAGATCAATGGCGCCGCCGGCAGTTCAGTCCGTAGAGGAAACCCTGATATACGCCTTCCCCGACAATCTGCGATCCGATATCGTTACTGATGCAGGTGCGCGTTTTTACGCCTTATCCGGATCAGGGTTTGTAAAAGTGGATGACGAAATGATCGCTGCAACTGAAAAGCGCCCGGTGGATTCCTATACCGATCCTCTGCTGTACAGGGACTACGGGATCATGACTGAGGCGCTTGTCCGGGCCGGTGTGAACACGGATAAGGTGACATTCCAGCGTCTGGAAGGCCGTATCTGTTATCTTATCGGGCAGCCCTCCGTTGACCAGAACCTGATGCCGGGCCTCTGGATCGATAAGGAGAGTTTTTTTCCTGTACGGTATCTGATCCGGAATAAAGACCGGGTCGTGGATATCCGTTACAGCAACTGGCAGCGTGTCTCCAGAACCTGGTATCCCATGGAGACCCGTATCCTGGTTAACGGCCATCTGTTTACGGATATCGTTGTGAACCGGTTTGAACTTAAGTCGGGATTTTCTCCGGCCCTGTTTGACGTGGATAAGATCCTCGGGCAGTATCCTTTCAGGAAAGGGAGGCCCGATCATGGAAACGAAGACCGGATTGACGATCTGGATGGCGATATTGAAGATTTTAGTAAATTATATGACCAATAAAAAAGAGGGGATTGATGGCTGAAAATACCAAATACATTTTTGTGACAGGCGGGGTATTATCATCTTTGGGAAAAGGATTGGCGTCTGCAGCCATAGGTATGCTTTTGGAGAGCAGGGGGCTTTCTGTAACCATTCAGAAACTGGATCCCTATATCAATGTTGATCCCGGTACCATGAATCCTTTTCAGCACGGTGAGGTCTTTGTTACTGACGACGGTGCTGAAACCGATCTTGACCTGGGGCATTATGAGCGGTTTACCAATGCCAAACTTGGAAAAAACAATAATTTTACCACAGGCAAGATTTATGATCAGGTAATCAACAAAGAGCGCAAAGGGGAGTATCTGGGGGGGACGGTTCAGGTGATTCCCCATATCACGGATGAGATTAAGAAATCCATTACCCTGGTTTCCAATGACACAGATGTGGTGATTGTGGAAATCGGCGGTACCATCGGTGATATTGAATCCCTCCCTTTTCTTGAGGCCATCCGCCAGTTTAAAGCTGATGCCGGATCCTCGAATGTGATTTACATCCATCTGACCCTGGTCCCCTATATCAAGACCGCCTGTGAGGTGAAGACAAAACCCACCCAGCACAGCGTCAAGGAGTTAAGAAGTATCGGTATCCAGCCGGACATTCTCTTGTGCCGGACTGAAAGCTACCTGTCCCAGGATATTAAAAAGAAAATTGCCCTGTTCTGCAATGTGGACACCGATGCCGTGTTTACGGCCAAGGATGTGGATTGTATCTATGATGTGCCCCTGGTGTACAATAAAGAGGGGCTTGGGGATAAAATCCTTAAAAAGCTGAATATCTGGGCAAGGGCGCCCCGCCTGGATGACTGGCGCGAAATGGTGGACCGGCTGCGTAATCCCCGGGAAAATGTAAGTATTGCCATTGTCGGAAAGTACGTGGATCTGACCGAAAGTTACAAGAGCCTGAACGAGGCCCTGACCCACGGCGGGATTTCAAATGACACAAAGGTGAATCTCCAGTTCGTGGATTCCACCACCCTGAACAGGGAAAATGTGGCTGAGGTATTGTCCAAAAGCGACGGCGTGCTTGTGCCGGGCGGGTTCGGTTCCAGGGGGATTGAAGGCAAGGTCCTTGCGGCCCAGTATGCCCGTGAAAACAAGGTGCCGTTTTTCGGTATCTGTCTTGGGATGCAGATGGCGGTCATTGAAGTGGCCCGGAACCTGGCCGGCATGGAAGACGCCAACAGTGAGGAGTTTGATCCCTATACCCCGTATCCGGTAATCTATCTTATGAAAGAGTGGGTTGACGAACAGACCGGGCAGGTGGAAAAACGGGACGAGAGTTCTGATAAAGGCGGGACCATGAGGCTGGGGGCTTATCCCTGTCATCTGGAGGCTGATACCTTTGCAATGAACGCCTATAAAACAGAGGATATATCCGAGCGGCACCGCCATCGGTTTGAGTTTAACAATGAGTACAAGGAGAGGCTGGTTAAAGCGGGTTTGACCGTAAGCGGTTCTTCACCTGACCATGATCTGGTGGAAATCGTGGAACTCAAGGACCATCCCTGGTACCTGGGGTGTCAGTTCCATCCTGAGTTTAAATCCAAACCCATGACACCTCATCCTCTGTTCAGGGACTTTATCAAGGCGTCCCTGAAAAACAGAAAATAAAAATCATCCCATCAGGTTTCAGTATTGAAGCTGTAATATCTAATGGGCCGGATGCAGACCTGGTTTCCATGGTACTGCATCCGGTCCTTGCGCGTAAGCTGGAGAGCGGGAAAGGAGACTTGGATGGTGCGTTGTGTGACATTTCAGTGCCGGAACATCCGGCTTGAAGGAAGACTGCATTTAAATCCCGGAAGTAAAAAAGGGGTTGTCATTACCCACCCCCATCCCCTGTACGGCGGGAATATGGATAATGCAGTGGTATTGTCCATTGCTGATGCTTTTTATGATGCCGGGTTTTCAACCCTGAGGTTTAACTTCAGGGGCACGGGAAACAGTTCCGGTATGTTTGATGACGGGGCAGGGGAGCAGGATGATGTACGCGCCGCACTTGCATATCTGACTGAGCATCATATCCCTGACCTTTATCTGGCAGGGTATTCATTCGGCTCCTGGGTGAATGCCCATGTGGTGTCATCAGGCATCACTATTCAGGACCATGTCATGGTTTCACCGCCTGCAGCCTTTATCTCCTTTGATTCCGTTGATACGCTTAATGATACTGGCCTGGTCATTACAGGCCAGGATGACGATATTGCTCCTGCAGACCAGATTCATCTTCTGTTGGACAGGTTGGGTATTTCGCCGTCCATGATCGTGCTGGATTCATGCGACCATTTTTACACCTCTTCTCTAAAACGATTAAGGAAAGCCCTTGACTCTTATCTGACATAAAAAATCCATATCTTACACTATGGCGTTGCCCGGGAACCAATTCACGTTCTGTTTTGCAAAACACCAAATGTTTAAAAACGTTTTGTAAACAGATTGTGTGAACGTGTTTTTTTGCGCAATTTCCATGAAAATTTCCAAAAGGAATGTTTATTTATTTCCGATTTGATTCTGGAGAATTCCGGAAATTTCCAATAAATTCCGGAATTTAATAGTGTTTTCTAAGAAAACTTCTACTTTTTCGATAAAGTACTTGACATACCGTATTTTAATGGACTAATTACGTATTGTAGGATAAAATACAGAAAGTATAATCATTTTCAGGATGGCCTTAATGGGACGTTCGTATTGCCGCGACATGGGCAGGCATGAATTGCCAAGTAAAAATGGCGCGTATGATACGGACCCTTAATTTCGCGTTTTTAAATCGGTCCGAATTACAGGGTCGAGGTAGGGGGGGGAGTGTTTCGCTATATGGATAATCTTGATGTCAAAGAAAATGACTTAAAAAAAATCAGGATCGAACTCGGTCTTACCATCACTGCGCTTTCGCGGCTGGCCAATGTCAGTACAAAGGTCATAAGCCAGACTGAACGTATGCTGACAAATCCGACCCAGGTGACAAAAAGTAAAATTGTCAAGGGCCTGAACCAGGCAGTTCCCAGTGATGAAGCAAAAATCGAATTCAGCCGGGTTTTCCCGAATGACGACCTTTGACTTCTTAAAAGGCATTGGGGTTAAGTGATGTATAAAGAATATTTTTTGATGCAAACCGAGCCATTTGCTCCTTTTCCATCTCCTCATCTTTTCTATAAATCACAGGGGCATGAAAAAGCTTGGAAAAACCTTGTCTATTGTCTCAAGAGAAAAGAGCCTGTGGTGATGACTGCAGGGGAGTACGGCACGGGAAAGACCCTTCTTTGCCTGAAGCTTATCCAGTTCATGGAAAAAAACCGTGTGGCGCCCATGGTGTACATCCCTTCGCCCGGGTATTCTTTTCCAATGCTCCTTGAAAAAATTGCCAGGAAACTGGGTCTGCCTGTTGACGGGACCAATCCTGAAGAGTCCCAGCGCTTTATTTATGAGTATTTTGAAAATGACCCCCCTGAAAAAAATAAATATGTTTACATTGTTGTGGATGATATCCAGGAGTTTGACCATGCCTTTATTTCCGAGCTGACCAAGCTGATTACATACAACAACTTTGGATATTTTCCCCTGCGGCTGTTTATGTTCGGTCATTCCGGTTTTCTTAAAAGCCTTGATGAGCGAAATTTTGTCTCCTTTAAGCAGCGGATAAAAAGCGTGGCCCTGAGGCCCCTCGGGGTTGCAGAGGTGACAGAGTACATCTATTTCCGCCTGATCTCTTCAGGCGCTTCCGGAAGCCCTGTTTTCAACGAGCAGGCCGTGGAACTGATCACCCTGGCAAGTAAAGGGCTGCCCCGGCTGATTAACAAGATCTGTGATTCAAGTCTTTTAATGGCGTATAAAAAACGGGCAAATTTTATTGACCGCTCCATTGTTGAAATGGCCCTTGAGGATACCGGGATCGCTGCCGAGGCGTCTTTTGTACAAAAGCCTCCCCCTTTGGCGGCAACGGCTGCACCAGCCTCTCCCCAGTTGACTCAGCCCGTATCAAGACGGGTGGTGACAGATACCCCGAAACCGCCTGAACCAACGCCGGCCGGCCAGGCTGCAGACGGACAGGTGCCTGATGAACAAATGCCGTCCGGGCAATTCCCCGCCGAATCCATGACCCGCCGTTCCCGCGGTGAAGATCTTTTTAAGGCACCGGAAAACCAGCAAAAGAGAACAAAGCGTAAAAAGCAGAAGCCCAAAGATATCAGGAAAGGCGCATGGGTCGACGGTAAAACCCTGATGATTGCCTGCCTGCTGATGATCATCGTTCTAATGCTCATGTTTGTTTTTTCCGGCAGGGGCGTATCCGGTATCGGGCAGGCAGGGGCAGATCCGCAGAATTCGGTTATCACGCGGGCCGTTCCTGAATCCGGCACTGGAAAATACGGCAAAAGCCTGGTTACAAAACCGGTTATCCGTAAAGAGAGGGAGACAAAAACAGGCCGTATCCCTCCCATGATGGATGCCCGGCTTAACGGGCTTGAATCCGGGCGCCGGCCGCTGCTGTTCAATGGGGTTGAACCTGTTATTTTTGAACCTGCTGATATGTATAATTACAATGCAAATGGATAGAACGCTATGGGGCATGAAACTTCACAGTATTTAAAACAATTCTTAAGCGGGAAAAATGATCCCGGCACAGGCCAGGAAAACGGCCGGACCGGTAGTTATCGTGAAAGTTTTATGTCTGCGGCCCAAAAAAATCCAGAACCCGTGCAGGCTGTTTCCGATGAAAATGAACCTCAGGCCGACGCCGCTGCCGGCCCGGCCGATGAGACTTACGAAAACGCGCCTGAGGAGAACGGTCAGTTTAAATGGGAAAATAATGTAGCCCGGTTTCCGGAGGAAGACCTCCCGTTTTTATCAAAAAAATCCGTACAGCAGCTGGAGTCAAACTTCAGGGAGCTAATGATCGTTGAAGCCAATATCAATGCTCTGGCAAAAAGCGGAAACACCATTTACGTGTCCAGCTGTACAGACGGGGACGGTAAGACAATTGCCGCAATCAGCACGGCCTTTGCCCTGTCGTTTTATTCCGGAAAGAATGTGCTTTTGATGGATGGCAATCACCACAACCCCCAGGTGCACAGCCTGTTTGGAATCAGCGAATCCCCGGGGTTTTATGAACTCTGCAACAAAAGCGCAACCCTGGAACAGGTAATCCTGCCGACACAGCATAAAGGTCTTAGTATTATCACCATGGGGGATACAGGGATGGCCGGTGCGGACCAGGACAGGGCCGGCAAGGTGTTGAAACAATTGTCAGCCCATTTTGATTATATCATCTGTGACGGCGGCTCAGTGATGACTTCCTCCCTGTCCCTTCGGGATATTGTTCATTTTTCAGCCGCCCTTTTGGTTATAGAGTGTGAAAAAACCCGGTGGGAGGTGCTGCAGATCGCTGAGGACAAAATCAAAAAGAGCGGCGGCCCCACGGCAATCGGCGTCGTTTTCAACCGGCGTAAGTATTATATACCCAGAAGTGTTTATAAACTTATTTCTTAGAGTTGATATGATGAAAACAAACCGCCATACCAGCAAAAGAACCGGATTGGGAATCCTCCTGGCACTGATGCTTGTCCTGGCCGGCTGCGGCCCCAAGTATTTACCGGAGGATTTTGAAAAACCCTACCAGAGAACAACCTATTCTTTTGACCAGGGTATGTACCCTTCTGACCAGGATCTTTTCCTCCAATACAGGATTCAGCCCGGCGACGTACTGGATGTGGTATTCCAGATCAAAGCCCAGAAGGCTGCGGATTTTAAAATTGACCTTTATCACCGGATCCAGGTAACGTTTCCTGACCTGCCCGAGTTGAACTCAGAGCAAAAAATCATGCCCACAGGGGAGATCATCCTGCCTTATATCGGTGAGGTTACCGTTCTGGGCCTGACCCCTGAGGACGCCACCAAGATGCTTGAGAAAAAATACCAGTATATTTTACTGGATCCCCAGGTAACAGTAAAGGTAACCAATATTGATGTCAGAATTGAGCAAATCCGGAACGACCTTAAAACAGCTGCCCGGGGGTTGAGTAAGCTGGTAAATGTCCGGCCGGACGGTTATACGACATTTCCCCTGATCGGGGATCATTTTGTTGCCCATAAAACAATTGACCAGGTAAACGCCCTGATCCAGGAACGGTACCACAGCTATCTGCCGGGTATGCAGGCAGATCTCTTTCTCCATGAACAGGCCGGCTCCATTATTTACATGCTGGGCGAGGTGAACAGGCCGGGCACCTATGAAATTAAAAAACCCATAAACCTGCTCCAGGCAGTTACCCTGGCCGGCAGTTTTACAGAGAGTGCCAAGCTGGAGACGGTTATTCTTTTCAGGAAACATGAGCAAAAACTGATAGCAAGGCGGGTGAACCTGGAGAATCTCATGACGCTGACGGACAGTGAAGCCTTCTTCTTTCTAAAACCCGAAGATATCGTATACGTACCCAGGACACAGATCAGCACCCTGGCGATTCTCATGAGGCAGATTGCAGACATTGCACTGTTTAACGGCTGGGATATCAGCGGCGGTACCTTTCAATGGGTTGATGACCTAAACCAATAACGGGCATAGGCTATGAAAAAAACAAATGATTACCTGAGAAATTTTGTAACTATATTTTTTGTCCAGAAAACCACGATTTTTGCAGTGGCCGTGACCATCATTGCCGGTTCGTTCCTGTTTGCACTGTTATACCCCCCGATTTATGCAGCCACCTGTTCTGTGATCCTGAAGGGAAGCATATCCCTTAAAAATCCTGAGAGCATTGAGGAGATGCCCACTGATATTTCCAAGATGAAGGAAAACGATATCTACTCTGAGATTGAGATCATCAAGGCAAATGTGGTGGCTGAGAATACTGTGGACGATCTTGTGAAACGGGGGGAGCTGTTTGATGGCTTTCCAACGGAGGAAGACCGCAGGGTAGCTGTTGGCAAGGTTATGGAGGCTGTGCTGCCCACCATCAACCCCCGGACGGATACAATAAATATCCAGGCCACCTGGAATAATCCCGAAAAGGCTAAAATCCTTTTGGAAACAGTGGTGGAACAATATTTTAACTATCGCTCCGAAATTTTTAAACCAAGGGAGGCTGAGGCCTTTTTTGCAGAACAGCTTAAAAATTTTTCAAATGAGCTGGAGGAAAAAGAGTATGAGCTGATGCAGTTGACCAAGACTTCAAAAACCCCTGATTCCCTGATGAAAATCAGAAACAATATGACCAATGTAAATGACCTTGAAAGGCAACTGCTGGCCTTGAAACAGGAATATTTTGATCAGAAGTACAGGGTCGCTCTCATGGAAAAGGATCTTAAATCCGATGAGACCACCTATTTCAGTTATCTTGGTGACCCCCAGATCAATGATATGTCAGGCATGGTAATGGAGATCGTAAGGCAGAGGAATATCGCTGCCCGGACCTTTCACCCCAAGAGTAAAAAGATTCAAAATTATAATAAGCAGATTGCTGCGGCATTTTCCTCATTTAAGGATGAGGTCGGCAAATACATCGTATCTGAAAAGGTCAAGCTGGATAATATCACTAAAAAGATTGAATTTATAGAGGGGAAAATCAACCAGATCAGGACCGAAAACATGGACCTGTACGAATCCTCGACCCGGGGAAAGATGCTGGCGCGCCAGATTTCTGTTTTAGAGGATTCTTACACCACCTTTACCAAGCGGCTGGAAGAGGCCAAGATCTCAAACAACTACAAGACAAACAACCTGTTTACCGTCAGTCTTCTGACCCGGCCTGAGGCCCTGAGGTCCCCTGTTTTTCCCAATAAAAAACGGGTGATGCTGCTGGGACTTCTGGGCGGAATCCTCTGCGGCATTGCAGCCGGTTTTACCATGGAGTTTTTCAACCACACGTTTAAAACCCCCGAGGATGTTGAAAACAACACAGATATGCTTTATATTTTTTCTATTCCTGAATAAGGAAAGGGTAGTATAATGACACCTATATACCCCTCAAGAAAGATGTTGCCATGACGAATCCCGCCCAACCCCCGGTAAAAAGAAACACGGCTGGATATTATACCACCTCGATTGCCGTTAACAGGGTGTTTAACTGTGCCCTGGCCCTGCTGTTCCTGGCGGTCACCCTACCGCTGTTTGCCGTCCTTATTCCAACGGTAATGATTGTAAACGGATGGCCGGTATTCTATGCCGGCATCAGAATGGGAAGGAATAAAAAGTATTTTGTCATGTATAAACTCCGGACCCTGCCCGTGAATTTTGAACAGCAGTACGACGCCCACCTGGTCTCCTACAGGCACGGGTATACCCTGCCGTGGTTCTCCAGGTTCATGAGGGACACCCGGCTGGATGAACTCCCCCAGCTGTTCAACGTGCTGAAGGGGGATATGGATTTCATCGGCCCCAGGCCGGTAAGACCCTCGGTCTATAAAAAAATATGCTCTGAAATCAAGGCCTATGATAAGCGGTTCCTGGTCAATCCCGGCCTGGTCGGGTATTCCCAGTTGTTTACGCCGCACAGCACCCCTAAAAGGATCCGTTCGTTTATTGATAACCGGGCATCAAAGTATAAGAAAAGCCTTGTTTTTGATTTTTTCATTATCTGCCTGGCCGGATTTGGTGTGATTCACAAAACCATCAATATGCTGACCCGTTTTCTTTATATGGTGATGATGGATAAGGTGCTGAACCGGTACAGCAATAAACGCGGGCTTGACCGGATGAACCAGGAAGGGGGGCAGGTCTATTTTTGCAATCACAACCAGAGTTACAGGGATTGCTGCCTGGAACACGGTTCGCCTGACGGTGTACTGGTGGATATGAATGAAAAGCACATGCGGATTGACTCGGATGTCCCCCTTGATGAAGACAAGGAAATAACCATCCGCGGAACAGCACGTATAAAGACAAAGGTGGCCAAAAAAGAGACAAAATCATTTTTCTGCTCCATTAATGTGTTTATGCGCTATGACGCACCCAAAGGGGATATGAAATACACCTATATCCTTGAATATGAGCCCTCCTCAGATCTGAACCGGTATTTTATCGACCAATATTTTTTAAAGAAAAGCCTGATGCGTTATGTCATCTGACTCAAGCATACTGACCCACCCCCTGTCTCAATTTTTCTACTATGCTGTTCTGGCGACAATACCGTTCTACTATTGGAGGCAAATGACCCCGGTCATCCCCCTGGACTGGTATATTGCCATCATACTGGGGTTTATCATGGTGGTCTTCCTCATGACGGAACGGCAGTTGCCCCGGTTCTATGCCAACAACCTGAACCGCTGGCTGCTTATCTTTATGTTTGTCAACATAATGTCTTCACTCTTTTCCCCTTATCCCGAAGCAGCAGCCGACGGACTTATCGTCCTCGTGCAGGTCTATTTGTTTATCTTTATTAATCTGGCATTCCTGACGAAAAAGGGACTGCTGGACAGGCTGCCCTACCTGCTGGCAATATGTGTGGGACTCAACGGTTTAATTGCTGGGGGAGAGTATTTTTTCGGTATTTCCCTGTTTGAGGAGAGCCGGCTGGGAAAATCCGTTGGTGTTACCCTGGGCGCGAATAATGCCTCTTTGATGTCCCTGTTCGTGCTTCCGCTGATCGTACATAAATTCCTTCGTGCAAAAGGGCCCGGAGAGTTTTTCTTCTGCCTTTTTTTGATTTTTGCAAATATTTCCGGGTTGGTCAGTTCGGAATCAAGGGGAGGGTTCCTTATCTTTTTTATCATGAGCGTGATGATTATATTCATCAACCGCTCACGGTTTCAGCCCCGTTTTTTCGGATTGGCGATTTCCTTTATCGGTCTGATGATGCTGGCTGTGACTTTTGCCGTTCCTGATTCGTATTACAAACGTCAGAAATCCCTTCTTGCAGTGAACCAGGATGCATCGCTGCGGCGCAGGACCGCTTACATCGGTGTGGGGATCGATTCTTTTTATGAGCACCCCCTTCTGGGAACCGGCACCTTTACTTTTCCCCAGGTCTGGCTGGATTCCAGGGCAACCCTGTTTTTTAAACTGGAGGACAGGGGGGCCCATAATACATACCTGGACGCCCTTGTGGGTGTGGGATTCATCGGCCTGATGGTCTTTCTCGGTTTACTGGCCCGGGTTTTCAGGGATTTTATCTCTGCCATGCGGAATTTCGAACTGGTGAAAGATTTTGAGATGCATGAGATGGCCAACGCATATTTTGTCTCTTTTCTCACGCTTCTGGTCTATTGCTTTATTAAAACCCTTGTGGATCATAAATTTTTCATTCTCATTCTCGCGATATCCCAGGTATTATACCTGTTGTCGGAAAAACAGAAAGACCGTCTTTATGGGCAGCCTTGATCTTCTTCTTATATGGGTGTTTTATTCAGGCGTACTTGCTTTTTTTCTTGTGTTCATCGGGTACCCCGGCATTCTTCTCTGCTGTTCTCCCTTTTTTACGGAAAAAAAAAGACCGGTTAAAAATGACGGGGATTTAAAGGTTTCACTGCTGGTTGTGTTTCGCAATGCAGATCAGTTACTGGCTGAAAAAGTCGATAATTTCCTGTCCATGGATTACCCTTCTGACAACCTGGAACTGGTACTGATCTCAGACGGGAGCAATGACGGCTCCCAGGGATTTCCTGTAACGGCTGAACGTATTCAGTTTCATCATTTTGACAGCCACCAGGGGAAAATCCACTGCATCAACTATGGTGTCAGCCGCTGCCGTGGTGACATTGTCGTCTTTTCCGATGTGGATGCCATTCTGGAAAAAGATGCAATCAAAAAACTGACCGGGCATTTTCAAAACCCCGGTATCGGAGGCGTGTGCGGACAGAGGGTGGTCAGGGAAAAGATCACGGACATCGCATCAGGCCAATTAAAATACATACAATGGGACTCAGCCATAAAGAGACTGGAGGTCAGGGTCGGACAGAGCGTGACTTCCCATGACGGAAAATTATACGCCATAAGAAAGGAACTCTTCTCGACCGTTCCCCCCGGTGTAACCGATGACGCCTATATTTCGTTATCTGTTACAAAACAGGGATTGGGGTTTGTCTTTGAACCTGATGCACTTGCCTTTATTAAAATGCCCTCTGTAAATGCCCGTCATGAACTGAACAGGAGAAAGAGGATTGTGTCAACAAGTTTACGGGGCCTTTGGCTGAACCGCAAATTGTTCAACCCTGTGCGGTATGGCTTTTTTTCAGCAGGGTTGTTTGTGAATAAGGTGCTGAGGCGGATGATTCCCTTTTGTTTAATAGGTATTTTTGTTTCAAGCGGATTGCTGATGCTGTCCGGAAGCCTTTTTTTCTCCTTTATTTGGGCCTGCCAGGTGGCGGGATACCTGTTTTTCCTGCTTTATCCCTTAATAATAGTACATTTGAAGGAGGATAAAAAATATCTCAGGGCCGTAAAAAAAATCAGTGCACTGGGATATTTTTTCTGCGTGGGAATGGCCGGCACCTTTTTAGGGGTAATCAGCTTTCTTTCAGGTGAGGAGATCTCAAAGTGGGATCCGGTCAAAAAATAGGCATTCTGATCAACTGCCTTGAGGTCGGCGGTGCACAGAAAATGGCGCTTCAGGTCTTTGACCTGTTTGAGCAGCTCTATGGCAGGGTGCTGATGATGACCACCGACAATACCTGGGACATGCCGCTGCACCCGGACAGGGAAAGGGCCCGGACCCTTGAATCCAAGTTCATCCGGTTGAGCCGCCTGGATGCCGGAGCGTCAACCCCGGGTAAAATTATCCGGGCCCCCCTTCAGTACATCAGGCTGTTATCATGTATCAGATCCCATGATCTGGATGTTTTGATCAGTTTTGAAGACAGGGCCAATATTTTCAATATGCTTTCCCTGGGTGTTAAAAAACGCGTGATCTCCATCAGGCATCCCATGCAGTCCGTACTTGAAGTAAAAGAGCCGCTTAAGGCAAAGTTGATTTACCTGTTTTTCTCCCTGTTCAGAAACCGGGTTTCCATGATCAATTTCAACTCCTATGGGTCCATGGCGGAGTTTACCGCGTTGTTTAACGCAAAAGATGCCTGTACAAGCGTGATTCATAATTTCTGCGACCACCGCCAATTGGCGCAAAACAGGAAGGCCGAACCGGTGGCAGATGAATTCACCGCCCTTGGGGGGAAGGAATTTATCGTGGCATGCGGCCGGTTTAAACCTGTAAAAGGGTTTTTAAACCTGATTCGCATCTTTTCCCATATCTTAGCCAGGAAAAAGGGATTCAGGCTTGTCATTCTCGGCGACGGTCCCATGCGCGGGACCTGTGAAGCGCTTGTCCGGGAACTCAATCTCGGGGACCGGGTGGTTTTTCCGGGATTTCAGACCAATACGGCACCATGGATTGCTGCAGCCACAGCCTTTGTGCTTACCTCACAATCCGAAGGGTTTCCCAATGTTGTACTTGAGGCAATGGCGCTGGGAACACCAGTGGTGGCTGTGGATTGTAAATCAGGGCCGAGGGAAATCCTGGATCCAGAATCAGATCCGGCTGAGGTGTTGACTCATAAAAGGTTTGCGCCCTATGGGGTGCTTACAAGGCCCATGGTAAATATCCGGCCCCGGAACAGCGCACCCCTTGATGATGCTGAATCTGACATGGCTGAGGCATTATTGACTTTGCTGTCAGACCCTGGGATGATTAAACGCTATGAAAAAAAAGGCTATCTGCGGTCTTTGGATTTTGCAAAACAGGTCCAGGAAAAAAAGTGGATATCCCTGATTCAGAACCAGGGTATAAAAGGGGGATGAATGGTTAAACCGCTGATAAGGATCGTTTTGCTTTTGGTATTTGCCTTTGTTTTATTCTGCGCAGCCTACTTTGTAAAAAGCCGCCTGCCCTTTGAATTCTCCACTGAAATTTCGATTCATCAATACTTCCCCTTTAACTATCTCGCCCGGAAGAATACCTTTGAACTGTCAATCCCGGGGCTGGTTCTGGCGGATAACTTTGATAAATGGCCTGTTTTCTCAAGATGGTATCATATCTGGGCCAGGGAAAAGGAAAAAGTGGAGGTTCAGCCCAATGAGAACGGCTACGGGGGATCCGGATGCCTTTCCATTGTCAGCAGGAGTCAGAAATCCTGGTCTATTTCACCTGATGTCTATATTGAAGTGGCATCCGGGACAACCATATTTTTTGAGGCAATACTGAAAAAGGATTTTCAGGAACAAACCGCGGGACTGAGACTGGAGGGATTTGACAGATACAAACAACCGCTGGATATCCCGCTGCCCCGGGTGGAAGCGGCCGGGCCCCACGGGCAGTGGGAGCCCCTTGGAATGACCGTTAATATTCCGGCGGGTATTTCCTATATTACACCCAGGATCCGGGGGACCGGCATGGGAAAGACCAGGGTGGATAATATTAAGGTCAGCCGTCAGTCAGGGGCAACGGATGTAACTTTTCAGACCCAATGATTGCAACAAGTTATTTTTGTACAGGCAATCACAGACAAAATCCGGATAACGCATACGTGTTTAAGCCCTTTAAAAATTAGAAACCGTGCCGGGTTTATATGTGATTGCCCTGAGCCGTCAATAGGCGGTGCTGGTATTCACATCTTTAAGATGGTATTTAAGGAAATGAAATTTATATATCTGTCACATGTTCTGGACGAGACAACACCGGTTTACGGAAACGGCGCCTCCCTCACCCGTGAGCAGGGAAACCGGATGGCAGCAGGGGACAGCTGCAATACCCAGGTCTGGCATTTGTCAAATCATATCGGGACCCATGTTGATGCACCAAGGCATTTTTGCCGGGACGGTGCGTTTCTGGATGACTATCCGGCGGATTTCTGGATCTGCAGCTCTGTCTTTTGCCTGGAAGCCGGGGATATCGGGAGTGGGGATATCGTATCCGCATCCTGCCTCACCCTTGATGCGGTGCCTGAAGATATTGACCTTTTACTGATTAAAACAGGGTTTGGGGACTTAAGGGGACGGCATGAATATATGATGGAAAACCCCGGGTTCGATCCTGATATGGCAGAGGGATTGCGGTCACGGTTTCCAAACTTGAAAATGATCGGGTTTGACAGCATTTCATTGTCCAGCTTTGCATCAAGACCCCTGGGGCGGATTGCACATAAAGCCTTTCTGGACCATGAAAGACCTATACTTATAATTGAAGATATGGATCTTACCCAAATCAATCAGGGGGGAGCTGTCCGGGAGGCTGCGGTTGTTCCTGTCCGGGTCAGGAACAGCGATGCCGCACCATGTACGATAATTGCCCGGATATGAATAAAGACTTGCAGTACAAAAGGTGACACGTGGAAAAAAATATCCTATGCACAACAACCAGTTTCGGGGCCTCTGCTCCGGATGCCCTGGAACGCATTAAATCAAAGGGATTCACCCCGGTTTTAAACCCTTTTAAAAGAAAGCTTACTGCCGGGGAACTGGGTACTTTAATAAACGACCATAAACCGGTGGGCCTTCTTGCCGGCACCGAACCTGTTCCAAAAGAGGTGCTTCACGGTGCCGCAGCCCACCTTCGTGTGATATCGCGTGTGGGTGTGGGATGGGATAATGTGGACAGAGCCTCTGCCGCCGGTCTGGGCATTAAGGTCTTCAGAACCGAAGGCGTGCTCAACGATGCCGTGGCCGAACTGACTCTCGGGCTGATGCTGGCCGTGCTGCGGCAGATTGGATTTCACGACAGGCTGATGCGTTCGGGAAAATGGGAGAAGCGCACCGGCAGCCTGCTGAAGGGTAAAAATGTCGGTATCATCGGCTTCGGAAGCATCGGCCGGCAGGTGGGGAAGCTCTGCCACGCCTTTGGTGCCCGGATTATGTTTACTGATCCGGTATCAAAATCTGCTGGCTGGGCAAAGGGAACTGCTAAGGATGACCTGGTCGCATCCGCCCATATTATTTCAATCCATGCAGACGGCAATTCAGCCCTGATCGGTCCGAAAGAGATTGAAAAATGCAGGCCGGGCGCCGTGCTGATCAATACGGCCAGGGGCGGGATGATTGATGAGGCAGCCCTGGCAGAGGGACTTGCGTCAGGTAAGATCGGCGGGGCCGGCCTGGATGTGTTTGATGACGAACCCTATGCGGGAGAATTGACTGAATCCGACCTGGTGGTCTTGACGCCCCACATCGGTTCCTATGCCAGAGAGGCCAGGGTTGCCATGGAAAAAATGGCGGTTGATAATCTGTTTTCCGGCCTGGGAATTGAAGGATAAACCGCACAGGTTAAAGGGGGAGCAATGAAAAAAGTTCTGGTCACAGGCGGGGCGGGGTTCCTTGGCAGCCATATTGCCGATGCACTGACAGATAAGGGATATGAGGTACTGATTTTTGACAGGGTAAAATCGTCTCATATCAGGGACAACCAGAAAATGGTCATGGGAGATATCTGTGATTTCGACTCCGTGAGCGCCGCTGTTAAGGGATGCGACATTGTATATCACCTGGCTGCTGAAGCAGACATCGCGGCCTCGGCAAAAGATCCCCACAGGACCATTGACCTGAATGTGGGCGGCACCCTGAATTTTCTGAAGGCCTGTGTCGAACATAAGGTGGAACGGCTGGTATTTGCCAGCACCATTTACGTGTACTCTGAACTGGGCAGTTTTTACAGAATCTCAAAACAGACCTGTGAGAAACTGATTGAGGAATATGCAAGGGAGTTTGGCCTCAGGTTTTCAATCCTGCGGTTCGGCTCCCTTTACGGCCCCAGGGCCAATGCCTTTAACGGGATTCATAACATGATCCGTCAGGCTGTTGAAACCGGGAAGATTGTCCGCCAGGGGGATGATGAGGCTGTAAGGGAGTATATCCATGTCAAGGATGCAGCCGATCTCTGTGTCAAGATTCTCGGCCCTGAATATGAAAACAGCCACCTGATTATCACAGGTCCCCAGCGGTCCACCATCAAAGAGCTGATGGCATTGATTGACGAAATTTTTAACCACAGGATCGAGATTATCTATAAAGAGGGAATAGACAAGGCCCACTATAAATTAACCCCCTATTCCTATAATCCCCAGTCTGCCAGGCGGATCACCCCCGATCTTTTCTACGACATGGGCCAGGGGTTACTGGAAGTGATTGAGGATATTAAACATTCAGAGAAAGGTCAGGAATAAAACCATGAGAATTCTTTTAGGCATCCCGGTCAGGATGGCATCAACCCGGTTTCCGGGTAAACCCCTGTGTGATATTTCCGGCATGAGCATGGTGGAGCATGTTTACAAAAGATGCGCGCTGAGCCGGTATGCAACCGATCTCTTTGTGGCTGCCTGTGATGATGAGGTGCGCACCCATGTGGAGGGGTTCGGGGGAAAGGTGATCATGACAGATCCCTCTGTGCCCCGGGCCGGGCTCAGGGTGGCCACGGCTGCTGAAGACTATAATCTGGACAAGGATGACATCGTGGTTGTGATCCAGGGGGATGAGCCGCTGGTTCATCCCGACATGATTGATCTTGCCATAAAGCCCCTGCTGGAAGAAAAAGATGTTTTTGTCAGCAATCTCTGCAGGAAAATCGAAGTTGACGAATGGGAGGATCCTGCTGAGATAAAGGTGGTCTGCGACATGGACATGAACGCCATGTACATGTCAAGGTCTCCCATTCCTTCCACAGCCCACGAAGAGGCCAGGTGCGACTGGTGGAAACAGGTCTGTATCATGCCTTTCCGGTGGCATTTTATGCAGAAATTCAACCATGAGCTTGAGGAGAGTCCTCTGGAACTGCAGGAGTCGGTTGAGATGCTCAGGGCAATGCAGCACGGTTACAAGGTCAGGATGGTGCCCTCCGGTTACATGTCCAAATCCGTTGATACTGAAGAGGACCGGCTGGCTGTGGAAAAAATGATGGCCAATGATCCGGTTTATCCGAAATACAGGGGGTGATTGATGGAGATTGGAGGAAAGGATTACAAGGCCCTTGTTTTTGATTTTGACGGGGTGCTCGCAGATTCTGTGAACGTTAAAACTGCGGCTTTCAAGGCTGTGTTTCAGGAGTGGGGAGATGCGGTTCAGCAGAAAGTGGCAGAACATCACCTCAACCACGGCGGCATGACCCGGACTGAAAAATTTGTTTATTACTACAAGGCATTCCTTGGCCGGAAACTTGGTGAAGAGGGGCTGGAAACCCTGTGCAGGAAATTTTCGTCCCTTGTGGTTGAAAAGGTTATCTCAGCACCTGAAATTCCGGGTGCCGGAGCCTTTTTAGACCGGTGCCGGGCTGAGGGAATTCCCTGTTTTGTGGATTCCGCAACACCTGATGCCGAGCTGGCGGTTATTATCCGCAAAAGGGGCATTGCAGGCTATTTCAGAGAGATCCTCGGGGCTGACCGCAGCAAAAGGGAAAACCTGGAATGGATACTGGAAACCTATGGCCTGGAAGGGGAGGACTGCCTTTTTTTCGGGGATGCGGGCAGTGATTATGATGCAGCCTCAGGATGCGGCAGTGACTTTTTAGGCATTCTTCCCAACAGTGAGGCCCCTCTTTTAAAAGCCCATCCGGATATTACCTGGGCCAGGGATTTTATTGAAGTTGAAAAGGGAGACTTTTATGGCAGAGCCGGATAACAGGGTGGCTGAAATCCGCCGGAAAATGAGAAACAGGGGGGTGACACTCGGATCCTGGATGCAGCTGGATAATCCGTCAGTGGCCGAAATCATGGGGAGCGCCGGATATGACTGGGTTGCCGTGGATCTTGAGCACGGACATTTTTCAACCTCCCGGCTGCCGGATATCTTCCGGGCCCTGGAACTTAAGGGGACGCTGCCCTTTGCCAGGATTGCCCAGGGAAGAACAAAGGATATCAAGCAGGCCCTGGACGCCGGTGCCCGGGGACTGATTATCCCGATGACCGAAAGCGCGGCCATGATTGAAAAATGCATTTCACAGGCATTTTACCCGCCTTCGGGCACCCGCGGGGTCGGGTATTCCCGGGCCAATCTATTCGGTAAACACTTTGATGCCTATGCCGAATCCCATGCCGGCCAGATTTTAATGGTCGCCCAGATCGAAAGTATAAAAGGGGTGGACAACCTTGAGGAAATCCTGGCGGTTAAAGGCCTGGATGCCGTTATTGTAGGCCCTTATGACCTGTCCGGATCAATGGGGATCACAGCGGATTTTAACCATCCGTCTTTTAAAAAGGTGCTGGAAAAAATCCGGTCCCTGTGTAAGGCCGCCGCAATTCCCTGCGGATACCATGTGGTCCGGCCCGATCCCAAACAGCTGGAGGAAAAAATTGACAGCGGTTATCAATTCCTGGCCTATGGTATTGATGCCGTGTTCCTGATCCATCAGGCCCAGGTGCCGGAAATTTAAGTAATGGATACCTTTAATCTCCGATTTTATAATTTGATTTCCATTTCCGCCCCCGGGCTTCCGGGCGGTTTCAGGAGAAAAGTTAAGGAGAAGCTGAATCATTTTGTGCTGGAGCCGGCGGATTCCCTTATTGAACCGCCGGATATACTTTTAAGCCCAATGGTGGAAAAACCGGTGCTGGACGATTTCTCAGAGCATGTAAACCATATTTACGGGTTTTCCCAGGTGAATTACCTGGAAAGGGAGGTTATCTGTTTCTTTCACCGGGGAGAGCCGGAGATCTGCCTTTTCTTTAAAAATGCCGGTACACTTGAACTGCACTACCGGGCATCGTCCAGAGACAGGGCAGTGGGGTTTTTCTGGGGACTGCTCCTGTTTTGCTGTCACCTGATGCTGAAGTTGAAAAATTGCCTGCTGTGCCACGGCGGGGTGGTGGAACGTGACGGAAAGGCATTGGTCCTGTCCGGCCACAGGGGCATCGGAAAAACCCCGCTGCTCTTATCCCTGCTGCGCCGGGGGTTCAACTATATAAGTGATGATAAATTTATCCTATCCCCCGGGAAGGTATCAATGGTTGAGACAAAAGTCTTCATCAACCAGTATCATTTCAAAGTGCTGCCCTGGCTTGATCAATATATTGACGCAGAGATGAAAACCATAATGCCGCTGCCCGTCAGGCAGATGATTCACAAGGCTGTGGGCCGGATCTGGCCCGCAAGTTTGCCGTCAAGGGTCTATTGCTATCTGAATCCGGGAATGCAGATCGATTTAACTGAAGAAATTTTCGGAACAGGTGTTGTGAAACAGGCTGAGCCGGTACTTTGGGTACTTCTCCAGGGGGGATTGCACAGCCGGTTTAAGATGCTGACCAGGTCCCAGGGGGTGGATAAACTGGCATTACTGCAAAAACTGTTCTTCGGATACCGGTTTGAACTGGAAACCGCCCTCCTGGTTTCAGGAGACAGCCGCCCCTCTTCCATGCGCCGGATTTTGGAGGATAACCTGCCGCCGGACACCAAATTCCTTTTGGCGCCCCCGCCGGATAAAAGGACCATGGATTCCGTATGTGAAAGGATTCTTTCCCACTGGTCATGAAAAAAATGGTCATGAATAAAAAACTTGATCTGGACAACCTCTCCCTGGACGAGAGAATCCTTATGGAGCAGGTGAACGATGATATTAAACAGGATTTTCACAGGCTGATGGAAGCCATCCACTGCCGTGCGGGGAACAGTGCTTTTTGGGGGGTGAACAATCTGTTGAGCCGGAATAATTATGTCAGTGACCTTTTTTACGATCTCTGCTGTCTTGAATTAAGCCGCAGGCTGGTTGAAAAAGGCCGGGCCAAGACTGTTATCGTCCGGTCTTCCCGTCAGAAAAAAGTGCTGGAACAATACTTCCGGCGCCACAGGCTCCGGGCTGATATCCGGAGCCGGGAAGGCCTGGTCGCATTTTTAAAGCGGGCCGGCAAACCTGTGTATGATTTTTTGAGAAATATTCAGTGGACGTTTGTCTACCTGATGCAGCGTGACAGGTCCCGGATGAGAAAAATTCCCCGTGACAGAAAACTGATTCTCATCGATACCTTTTTCAGTGCGTATATTTTCAAATCCGGAGAATTTAAGGACAGGTATTATACGGGGCTTATTGACTTTCTTACCCCTGAAGAGCAGGCCCGTGTCTATTTTATGCCGAATGTGATTTCCTGGAGACGGGTGGACAGGATGATCCGCATGGGCGAAGCTGCCCGGGAGAATTTTATTTATCCCTTTGATTTCTTAAAATTCCGGGACTATCTTTTTGCAATATTTGCACCGTTTATCATAAAGCGGATATTCCTGGATGATTTCAGATTCAGGGGGATGTGCATCGGCCCGATATTAAAGTCTGATTTTAAGACCAATATCGCCTTGAGGAGTTCTTTCAGGGGGTTGTTGCTCTACCGGTTTTTCAAGCGGCTGAAAAAGGAAAATATAAAGTTGCACATGGTGGTGGACTGGTTTGAAAATCAGGTGGTGGACCGGGGGTTTAACAAGGGCAAGAATGAGTTTTTTCCCGAGACCCCGAGCATTGGATATCAAGGGCTGATCGCCGCCTATAAATGGAATTTCTATGTCCAGCCCATTGAACCTGAAGCAGGGTCCGGGTGTCTTCCCCGCAAGGTGGCGGTAATCGGAGAGGGGCTCGTCAGCATTGCCAAAAAGTACTATCCGGGCCTGGATGTCATTGCCGTGCCCGGGTTCCGGTTTGCAGGTATCCGGAAGACCGGCATAAAAAAAACTGAGACCTTTAATACCCGTGAGCCCACCGTTCTTGTCGCCCTGCCCATTTGGGAAAGCGACAGCCTGGATATTGTTGGTTTACTGGTCCAGGTGCTGGATCTTCTTTCCGGGAGACAGGTAAAGGTATTGGTCAAACCCCATCCGGACCTGGATTTTGACATGGTCCGGTCCGGTATCCCCAACTGGCCTGAACAGTTTAAAGTCATTGAAGGTGATTTTGCAGATACGATTCAGCGCGCCGATCTTCTTATCAGTTCAGGATCCACCGTGTGTATGGAGTCCATTGCCTATGGGGTGCCGGTTATCGTTGTGGGCAGCCGGACCGGTGTCACCAAAAACGTTATCCCGGAAACGATATCAAAAAAGATCTGGGACCTTTGCTATACAGAGGATGACATCCGGTCTGCCCTGAATCGTCTCTGCCTTAATCTGAAGCCGGAAGATGCCGCTGCCTTTTCCCGGCTTGCCCGCCAGGTCAGGGATGATTTTTTTAAACCGGCCACCCGGAAAGGGGTGGAGGCAATGTTGATGCTGGATAAGATCTGATATAGCACCTTTTTCAGCGGCAATGGCTGCACCGCAAATGCCGCCTTGTTCATCAATATTCTGTATAGGACGGGGCCGGTTATACCGAGGTCTTTTTCCGCAGGATATCCCTGGCAGTGACAATAACATCAACCAGGGCCTTTTTTCCATTGGGAAGGCATAAAAAAGAGACCAGGTAAACCAGGGACCCTGCCAGGCTGTTGACCA
Organism: Desulfobacterales bacterium; assembly: GCA_022361395.1. Taxonomy (GTDB): domain Bacteria; phylum Desulfobacterota; class Desulfobacteria; order Desulfobacterales; family Desulfobacteraceae; genus Desulfobacter. The sequence continues at coordinate 24,644 of JAKSAX010000205.1, forward strand.
GAATTAAAACAAGGGGATTTGAAGTCCCGGTGCTCCCCTCTATGGGTACCAGGAAACAGACGCCCAGGGCAGCCAGGCTTGCTGTTAAAGGCCGCCACAGAACATTGATAAATGCCCCCGGCGTGATGATTTCCCCATGGAATACGTAAAATACGGAAATGATAAATGAGAGAGAAGAAAAAAGCACCATGGAATAAACAATTCCCATAATCCCCCAGGGCAGTCCCCCGATCACACCGGCGGCAAACGCCGCATTGGCAATCACCGTGGAATATGCAATTTTTTTTATGTGCCGGTTAGAGTGGCTGGCCGCAGTCAGGAACCAGCCCACAGGGCGGATAATATTCTTCAATAAAAAAAGCGGAATCAGCCCCTGGAAAATGGGAATCATATCTGTCCATTTATTTCCCAGGATCAAAAGCACGACATGATCACTTGAAAGGAACAACAGCATGAGAATGGGGATAAATACAAAGAGATACCCTTCGGTCAGGGTGAAAAAAAAGCGTTTGAATTTTTCCTTGTCATCCTGAAGCCGGGACAGGGCCGAAATAACGATACTTGATAACGGCCAGGCAATAAACCTGCCCGGCAATTCAGCAAGGTTAAAGCTTCTGGAATAAAACCCCAGGGCCTGGCTGCTCAGGAATTTGCCGATTATCACCGTGTCAAGCTCACTGATCAGGCTTGAAAAGATCGAACGCACGGACCAGACCGATCCGACTTTCATCAGTGATTTGCTGCTCCCGGCCCCTTTGCCGTAAAACCCGGGCCTGAAGCTGCACACCACCCAGAACCCGATCATACGGGCACATTCGTAGGAAACAGGCATAAAAACCAGGGCCCAGTATCCCATTCCGGCAACCGCAAGCAGAATTGCCACAATCTTTGATATGATTCTGGCTGTCAGGTCCACCCCGGCAAGAACACCGAACTGCATGGTTCTAACCAGCAGTGCCCCGTGAACGGCAGATAAACCGGCAAAGAGGACCATAGCGGTCATCGCCCGGGTGATTCCTGTTAATCTGGGTTCTTCAAAAAACCAGGCCACCAGGGGAGATGCTGAAAAAGATGCTGCGGCAATGATGATGGTAATGCCGGAAATCAGCCAGAAAAAAGCGTTTAACTGAAAACGTTCAATGGTTTTATGCTGGACCACGCCAATGGACAATTGCTGACCGAGTACAATTTTGGGGGCGGACACAAAGGCGGCGGCCATTGCAACGTAACCGAAATCCTCCGGCACCAGGAGGCGGGCAAGGATGGAGACCGTGGCAATGTTGATAAAAAACTTTAGTACGTTGGTTCCGGTGGTGTACAGGTAAGCTTTGATACTCTTCTTACCGATATTTTTTGCCTGGTGCTTGTCCTGAAAGTAAAAATCAACTGCCTGCCGTTTAAATCCCATATGCCTGTTCCTCCGGCATCATTCTCTAAAAAAGCCGGAATCAGGGAGCGAGCCGGGATTTTCCAGGCTGTATCCCAGTGCATTTGCCCGGGTTTCAAAGGTTTTGATCATCTTTTTTCTGTTGGCGTAAACCCACCTCCTTTTCGTCAGCAGATTCCAGCAGGACCTTATAACCCCTCCGTTCCAGAGTTCAAAATATTTCCGGTTTACATTTTTTTTAATATCCTGGATCCGGACTATCCGTGGAAGGCCCAGGGCTGAAAACAGATTGTCAATTATCTCTTCCGGGCGTTCCACCAAATCTTCATAGCGAATGACATGAGAGCGGTTCAAGTGGGCTTTGTCTGAAAAAAAATGTTCATAACAGGTCAGTGTATGATCAATCAGGTGAGGTATTGTGTTCGGCTCTGTCCATTTCTTTGTTTTTGTGGCATAGGCAACCGCAATGGGGTGTCTCAGTAAAACCACAAAAATCGCATTTGGAAACAATCCCTGGAAAAACCGCGTTTTCAAGATCGTCTGCGGGGTCTTTTCAACCAGATAAGGCATATCAAGGTCCCAATACACCCCCCATTGGGCCATCAGTGACGCTGCAGTCTCTTTTCTGCATAACAGGTGATTTTCGTCCATATATGCGTCCGGATCAAAACCGAAGTGCCCTGCAGGCCTGTTTGCAGGCAGCACACTCTGAAGATGCTGCCCTTCATCTTTTGGAACATTGGTGTTCTCAAAACCGCTTATGGACGGATGGGATTTTATAATTGAATCCAGGAGGCTTGTTCCCGACCTGTGTACCCCTGTTACAAAAATTATTTTTTTGTCTGTTAAGGATAATTCCATATCTTCCTGTCACCCGGTGCGTATCAGCGGTTTTAAAAACAAGCCCAAGGGGATCGCGTAAGAATTAGTTCACAGTCTGTTTGCAAAATACCCAATGTTTAAGGGGTTTTATAAACAGACCAGGTGAAGTTATTTTTGCGCGATCCCTAAATTGTAAATTAGTAAAACATAATTACTAATTTATTGCCATAGATTTGTACCATCAGCAAAACCGGCATTGCCGGGGGGATCAGTTGCCGGAGCTAAGCATTTTAATGAGTTTCTGTTTTATTTTAAAGTAGATGCTCCGGTCATGGGGAATGTATTGGTAATACCAGATGATTCTCTGTATTTTTTTTACCGGAAGATCGGGTTTTCTGATGAATACGGCCAGGGTGCCGGTTCTTTCAACAACGCTTAAATAGTTCAGCAGCAGGTGGTATTGCTTCCGGTCCCAGAAATCATGGATGATGATTTTGCTGTCCTGGGGTGTATTTAAAATACAGTTCAGGGTGGATGCAATTCTGAACCGGCCGTCTATCAATACCAGGTCGTGTTCACTTTTTTTCGAAAAGATGCTCAGGGAATAGCTCGGCCATAAGTGTTTTTTCCGGTTTGATGCGGGGTATCCCCATTTCCCGGTGGGGCCTATATCCACGAAATGGAAGCCAAGCTTTCCGGAGGCCAGGGCAGACTGGATAACAGGAAGGGGACTGAGGTGCGATTCCACAAAATCAATGGAACTTTCAACAGAATCAATCCGCTGAATTGTATCAACCCCGGCAGCATACACAGTGGATTCCCCGGAACCGAATTCCAGATAGTGGACAGCGGAATTCAGATAGGCGTGTAATACCTCTTTTTCATTTTCAGTCATGGTCATGGATCTTTTCCAATATGTCCTGTGAGAGAGGCCAGGCATGGATCTATAACCCCGGTTGAATCAATTTCATCCTGATAAAAACTGCCGTGACCAATAGCCCCGGACAGCACCACTGGATTATATCAGGTTTTCCTTCAGTTGCCGCCTGAGTTCAGGGAGCATATAGTGGCAGGCTGTGTCTTCTGTCTCATAACGGTGTATGTCATCATAGACGCTCTTATAACTGGCCAGCTTAGGGGAATCCTGGTCCATGATCCGGTATCCGCTTCCGGCCCAGGTTCTGCTCATCCGCTCATCCCAGTCCTGCTTTGATTTGGTATAATAGTGGTTCAGCTGTATGGTTTTCTGGGGATGAATGTCACTGACCGTTGAAACAGGGATCCGGTTTTCATCATAACCGATAATGGGCCAGACTTCGGTTTGAAAACAATGGACATTGGAGACGGCCCTGACCCTGAGGGGTTGGACTATGGATTTTGCCAGGGGGTGATAGGTATTGCCGGGGTGGCTGATATCCAGCTTTTTTGTGAAATTTTCTGTCAGGAGGCCCTCGGGCCTGGTCCGGTGTCCTGAGGTACCAAACATCTCCCAGTAAACGATTAATGCCGGCAGGTCAGTATAGCCGGCCAATACCTTTTCCAGCCCTCTGTCTTCCGGAGAAAATAAAAATTCATCAGCGTCAATAAAGGCAAGCCACCTGGTTTTTCCCCTGGATTTATAAATGGCGTGGCAATATGCCAGTTGCTGGGTATGGAGCCAGGGGTTCATATGCGGCCAGTCCACCCATTCCACAAGCCCCTTTGTTTCATAGTACTTTAATATATCCCTTGTGTTATCCGTGCTGGAATTATCATAGATATAAAATTTGGTGCATCCGCCGATACGGTGGAATTCAATCCACTCCTGCAAGTGCCGCCCCTCATTTCTCACGATTGCCGCAATGGAAAACTCATGCCGGAACCTGTCCGGTATCCTGCCCTCATAGGGGTAGATCTGGTGGTACCCTGTTTTTCCGTATATGTAGTCCAGTCTTAATTCCCCGGATAAGATTTTCTTCAGCCCGAAAAAGATATTCCTGTACGTTTTTTTCAGACCGTGTCTTGGATCCATTCCCGGCGGCTTGAGCAGTCTTGAGAGCTTTTTGATATTCTGTTTCAAATCATCTCTTTTGCAAAAGATCTATCTTTGCATGTCCCTTTTGGTTTTAGAATAAATACTGTGCGAGACCGGTTTTGCCATTGTGAGGCACCTGGGTTATCTTTTACAATTTCCAGTCAGATGTCAAGCGGGGAGCCGGTTGAATTAGGGGAAGAAGTGAAAAATTGACAAACCCGTTGCAAGGGAATAGAATTCATTGAAATCAGCCATAACAGGCCTGTTTGGGGCTTTTTTGATTTAGGTCCGGGTTATGGCGCTTGAACTGACAGGGCAATGGATATCAACAGAGGGCACCCCGCGTGATCAAATGGAAAGTTGAATTTATTATGAATTTTTCCCCGCAATTGAAATCGGAAATTGCGGGGCTCTGGAAATCTGAGCCTTTCGGCAGCCCTTTTGTCTCCCCTTCTTTTCTTGAGTTAATGTTTAACCGGATTGTGGCAAAAGGGGAGCGCGTCGTCTTTTCAAAGGGATATGACAATACCGGCAAACTCGTTGGCCTGTGGCCCATGAGGGTTGACAGGCAAAAACGCATGCGGTTTCTGCAGTATTGTTTTTGTGATTATTCAACACCCTTGTATGATTTCCGGATCGCCATTGAGGATCTTGCAGATGGGCTATTCTGCCTGATAAGGACGGTTGAGCCTTCGTCCATGGTCCTGGATACAGTGCCTGACTGGGGATTCACATTGCAGGCTGTGACCCGGGGGCTTGAGAGGACTGGCTATAAGGTAAATGCCTTTCCATGTGCCAGCGCCCCTGTTCTCCGGGGGCGGCTGGGGCCTGAGGGAATAGGGAAGCTGAAAAAGCAACTCTGCCGGCACAGAAGTCTGAAAAATTACACCAACCGCCTTAAACGTGAAAAAGGGTTCTTTTTTGAGGTTGATCCCGGCACCAGGGGGATTGATGCCTGGGCCGATCAATTTTGCGCCGCCCATTTGGAAAGGTGGAAATCCACGCTTACCCCCTCAAAATACCATAGCAAACAGGCCCGTGAAGATTTCAAGGATGTCCTGCATGCCTGGGCTGAGGATAATCTTTTGATCCGTTTCAGTATTTTCGTGCTGGGGCGCCGGATTACATTTGCCGCCGGATTAAAGTCCGGTAATACAATCGTCTATTTTCATACGGCAAGGCGTCCTGTGTATAACAAACTTGGAACGGGTAATATCACTATCCGCCTGATCGGGCTGTGGATGATAGAGAACGGGTATGATTCAATGGATTTCGGGCAGGGTGATGAAGGGTATAAATATTATTTTGCAAATGAGTCCCGGGAGCTTTGGCGCATATACGCCAGCAAGTCATGTTTTTCTTCTAGCTACCTAAGGGGGGGGATAGAGGAATATATCCGCCGGAAAGAGAACCGGGTTCGGACCTGGGAAAGAGTTAAGAAAAGCATGTTGATGATTAAACGGTTTTTTCAGGTTTAGCATGAGAACTTTTATCCGGCACCTCATAGAATCATTTTTGGGTAAAATTCCATACAGGGGAATCATTATCGGGAACCATACCCAGGGAACGCGCCAGGTCAGGGATGAGGTGGAAGCACTGGCCCCTTATTTTGATTTTGTGCACCACAACCAGCTTCCCCGCCGGATGAGGGTAAAAAAACAGAAACCGTTTTGCCTGTTCACCTTTGATGACGGAAAGAAGATAAATGCAGTCGAATCTGCAGCTGAACTGGAACGGTTCGGGATCCCGGCTGTTTTTTATATTGTGACAAATGCTGTCTCGCATAATTCTCCGCTCTGGGTTGACCGCAGGAATGCCATTATTAAATATCTGGGTAAAACCCCTGATGTTTTGAGGCCTGAAGTCTTAAAAAACAAATCCATTCTGGAGATTAACACCCAATTGGATCTTTTTTTTTCAGAGTATCCGGTTAAGGTTGCACTGGATGATCCCTGCGTGGCTTCCATGTGTTGGGAAGATGTTAAAAGGCTCGATAAAAAAGGGTTTACCATTGGCGCCCATACAAAAACACATCCGATACTGACCAATGAGTTAAAGGAAGATGCCACCCGGGAAATTGCAGGCTCAATTGACCGTGTAACAGCCGAACTCGGTTATCAATGTCCCTCGTTTGCCTTTCCCAATGGTAACTATTCGGAGGAACTTGCCCTGTACGCAATGAACTGCGGTGTTAAAAGCATTATGACAACAACGCCGCTGTGGGTTGGTGCAAATGCCGATTTAGGCTGTCTGCCAAGGGTGGATATCTATAATCACTATGACCGGAGAAAAATCTGGTTGAAACTAACGGCGGCCTTGCCCGGCTGCCTGTTGAAACACCCCAACGGGACGGGGCGTCAATATGTCTGGAAGAGAGTTTTCAAGTCCTGATCCTGGGTCTTTAAGAAAAAGAACGGGCCATCATACTCTCTTTTCAAGGATGATTATATTGCCGAAAGCCAGATGGGGGATTCTGACGTATTTGAACCACAGGTGGTTAAAATAATGAATGAACTTTTTAATCAATGGGGAAGAAAATTTTGCATACAGTTCTGTGAATTGGCCAGGCACATGTTTCCTGACAATGAATCCCCTGCTTCTGAACCTCTTTTTGAGCCACCCTGTATCAGCCTGCCGGGTCAGCAGGTTTCCCGAGGGGGTCTGTTTCCAGAACTCCAGACCTGCCGGTGTTTTTTTCATTGCCGCCTTTTTTGTAATCAGTTTCAGGCTGTTCAGGATCATTGATTGAAGGGAAAACATGTTTCCCTCACTGATGACAAGAGTGCCGTTCTTTTTCAGGACACGGTCAAGCTCTGATATGGCTCTCTCGATATCCGGCATATGCATAAGCACCCCCCAGCACAGGATATAGTCAAATGTACCGTCATCAAAAGAGAGTGACAGGATATTCTCCTGCTGAAGCGTGATCCTGTCCGTTAATCCGCTGTTTCTGAGATTTTGCTCTGCTGCCTCCAGTGCACTTTTTGAAAAATCAACCGCCAATACAGAGAACCCGCGGTTTGCTAAATGAACGGAATGGGCGCCGCTGCCGCATCCGGCATCCAGGAATCCGGCGTTTTCCCCTGCATTCAGAACCCCTGTAATATAATCGAAAGCCTGGTTATAAAAGTTTTCATTCTCCTCATTACGGTAGGAATCAGTCCATTTCTGATGGATATCAGGCTGATTAAATGTTTTTTCCACATCTTTGGATTCCGGTTTCATACCTGGCCCCTTTCTTAATTTATAATGAATAAATCCGGTTAAGGCATAATTTTACTGCCGGTTCACTGTTTAAGGAATCTTGTAAAAATTTAGTTCACATTCTGTTTGTAAAATACCCAATGTTTTAAGGGGTTTTGTAAACAGACTAGGTGACGTTATTTTTGTGCGATCCCTAAGTGATGAGTGATCCGTCCGGATGGACGGATCTGTAAAAGGCGGTATTCCGGTTTGTATGCACATGGGTTAACCACTCGCAGGTATCCAGATAATCCGCCATGATCGGTTTTTTGTAAACTATCCAGAGTTTCCGCGGATTGGATAGAAAAGATAGCTTTATGTTTTCAATCACCTTTTCAAAAATAGTGTTAACAAACGGATTGAAAAAATAGGCAATGGAGAACGGCTCTTCAGGCATGTAATCTGCCGCATTCTGGTTTATGAGCTCAATATCCCTGCATTTGAGCCGGCTCCGGCTGTTGGCAATATTGGCCTTTGCGATTTCATGAAAATGTTCTGAA
>JAKSAX010000287.1 GCA_022361395.1 Desulfobacterales bacterium
TCGTATATACCAGAAAGGATTCCAAGTGGAGTTCCTATACCGACATGGTTTCCGATATGCAGGCCAACCCCAAGAAATATTTCATCGGGGCATCCGGTGTGGGCTCCATGCCCTATTTCGCCATCATGAGCGTGCTGGCCGAAAACAAAATCAAAGCCAATATGGTCACCTTTAAGGTGGACGGTGATGCCATGCAGGCAATGATGGGAAACCGGATATCGCTTTATTCCAGCACCCCTGCCATTTCAAAAACCTATGACGTCAAACCCCTGGTGTCCCTGAGCAGGGAGAGAAGCCCCTACCTGCCGGATGTCCCCTCGATCAAGGAATTCGGCAAGGACAACCACACCTTTGTCCACTGGCAGGCTGTGGTGGCGCCCAAAGGAACACCCAAAGCGGCTGTCAGCCTCATCAGTGAGGCCGTTAAAAAGGTTTCCCGGAGCAAGGCATACCAGGATAAGCTGGAAAAGATAAGCATGGCACCCGACTACATGTCCCCCGGTGAAACCAAAAAGTTCATGAAAGCGGAAAACGATATGTATGCCAGGGTGACAAAGGATGTCATGAACGCAGTGAAAAAGAACAAATAATTAGAAAGTGCAAGGAAAGTTAAAAATGACGGATTTCAATGAAATGACAAATGCCCTGGTATCCTGTGATGCGGCAGCGCTCACGGAACTTGTGAACCGGGCCGTGGCCTCCGGCACCCCTGCCCAGGATATTTTAAATACCGGGCTGATCGCGGGAATGGACATTGTCGGTGAAAAAATGGAGGCCGGAGACATGTTTATCCCGGAAGTACTCATGGCCGCACAGGCCATGGGCGCCTGCGTGGATATCCTCAAGCCGCTCCTGGGTGACGGGGACGGGGCGTTTACAGGTTCGGTTATTATCGGGACGGTCAAGGGAGACCTCCATGATATCGGCAAAAACCTGGTGGCCATGATGATGGAGAGCGCCGGACTTGAGGTCCATAACCTCGGGGTGGATATCCCCCCTGAAGATTTTGTGGCTGAAATTAAAAAGAAAGATGCCCGGATCGTATGCCTTTCAGCACTTCTCACCACCACTATGCCGGCCATGAAACAGACCGTGGATGCGATCGTGGAATCAGGCCTGAGGGACCAGGTCAAAATAATGGTGGGCGGTGCGCCCGTCACCCAGGCCTTTGCAGATGACATCGGTGCTGACGGCTTTGCCGCAGATGCGGGGTCTGCATCCAGGCTGGCCAAATCCTTTGTCAACTGAGATTAAAAATGTCGTTTCTTCCATAACCCCCTGCCCCTGTCTATCCGGGGCAGGGTTTACTCTTTAGCAATGCCCCGGGAAAAAAGCATCATAATTTCATTGACGTCATCCTCAACGCCTCCTTCAATATCATTCAGGATACGAAGCGTCGTCATGCTGTCGAGCGCATCTACGTAAAAGGTGGCGATTTTCGTGCAGTTCATGGGTCTGAGGCTCCCGGCTTCAACCCCGTCCTCCAATACCCCGGAAAAGCGCCTGATGGCCTCCCAGTACCATGATTCAGGATCTGTGAGATGGTTTTTGCGCACATCGAACATGTAATCTTTTAGATTTTTCAAAAAGGGCCGGTGGGTTTCCACAAAATCAAGGGATACGGCCAGGCATTGTTTTAAGGTGCCCAGTGCATCTTTTTTTTCAGCAATTATTCCTGACCACTCCTCCTCAAGGGGAAGAAAACTGAAATCCACCACGGAATCGATCAGGTCCTGTTTGTTTTTGTAGTAGAGATAAACCGTTCCCTTGGCAATACCCGCCCTTTCAGCCACACGGTCCATGGTAAGCAGCTTTTCCCCGGACTTCTCAATAATTTCAATGGCACTCTCAAGAATATCCTGGCGGGTGAGTTCCTCCATCATTTTTTTACGTTTGGTTTTTTTATCTTCCATCGGCCTTCCTTTGGGAATTCAACATGATATTGAGAGTTTATGACTGGAAGTCATTATAAAGTACAAAAAGTCATTGTCAAGTTTTTCATTTAAATCTGCAGGCGAAAGCAGGCAGGTCTGGATAGTGAAAAATGTCGAATATTCTGATTTTACAAGAAATTTGAGTGTTGTGAGTGTAAGGGGCACATCCCGGCAATTCAGCCATTCTGTTTCAATTGGATACGGAAATTAACAAAAAACATATTGACATTGATCTATTGGTATTTATACTGACTGGTAGTCATTAAAAGTGTATATGGTCATAACGAGATGTCTTGGTCACAGTCCCTGTCCGGGTGAAAGGACCAGGCAAAAGGATGAAGAGGAATATGAGAGTTTCCAAGTTTAATGCAGCAGGAGCAGGGTTGCCCCGGGTTATCACCCTTGCCATGCTCGCTGCTGCTGTTTTCGGGTTAACCGGCTGTGCAACGGTGGGGCCCGACTATCACCCGCCCCGGCAGGAAATGGCCGAAGACTGGCACACAACAGTTGATCCGGCCCTGCTGCCCAGTGCCGAACTGGTGCAGCACTGGTGGCGGCTGTTTGATGATCCGTTGCTGAATGAATTCATAGAGACGGCATCCCGGAACAATAAGGATTTATTAACTGCGATTTTACGCGTGGAAGAGA
>JAKSAX010000102.1 GCA_022361395.1 Desulfobacterales bacterium
CAGCTCCAGAATATCCTTGGCCACCGCTTCCATGCTCCGCAACGGTTTATGCCGGTAGAAGTATCTGTTGAAACTGATCTCATACCCGATCTTTACGGAATCGAGGTTAATCCAGGCTTCCGGGACATGGGGGGCGACCTCTTTTTTAAAAAAATCATGGATATGGTCTTTCAGGGGAACGGACTCATGGTCGCGGAGATCGGTGCAGGGCTCATAGGTTAAAAATTCCCCGCTCCTGCCTTCAATCGGAAAAAAACCGAAATCGGGCAGGTCCTGCCTGCTGCACCCCAGGTGGTCCAAAAGGGTGTCCAGTTTGCTGTCGGTCAGTTTGATCTTCTTTTTGATCACCCGGTGCCCTGATTCATCATACCGGGACACGGCATTGAGGATCGCCTTTTTTTCTGTGGCGGACAATTTAATTTTCAATTGTTTCAGGGTGATGTCCACAACGGACTTAAACCGGTTAAAATCATTGGACTCACCCGTACCAATTTCTTCCATCAGGCGTTGAGCCGCATCTGCCAGTTTTTTCCCTTTGCTCCAGGTATCCGGGCTGAACAGTTTTTTTCGTTTATTGGCATTCAGTGCAATGCCATGGTCTTCACAGAAACCCAGGATCTCTTTTTCACGGGATTTAAGGGTGGCGGGGGAGTATACGGCATCCCCCCACTGGCTGTATATCCACTGCATGGGGGCGGACAATGCCTTGTCGAACCGCAACGGCGCGATGCGCTCCTGGGCAAACCCGGCCGATCGTCGGTCCGGCCGCTCAATTGCCACTTTATAGTATCCGAAATTGCTGTTCTCAAATACTTTGGCGGCAATGCCGGTATCTTCACCCTTTGTATCCATGCCCGGTTCAATGGTGTCCAATCCTGTGCAGGCCGCAACAATTTCCCGGATATGGGCAGGGGAGAACTCACAGTTCTTATTCCCTAAGTTTTTCCTTAATTTCCTGAAACAGCGGGAGGCGTCAATGAGTTGGGTCTTTCCTTTTTTATGGGCTGGTTTGTTGTTGGACAGCAGCCAGATATAGGTGGTGATGCCGGTGTTGTAGAACAGGTTGTTGGGCAGCTGGATAACGGCCTCAAGCAGATCGTTTTCAATGATATGGCGGCGGATATTGCTCTCACCGCTGCCGGCATCTCCTGTAAACAGCGAAGACCCATTGTGAACCGAAGCGATGCGGGAGCCGAAAATGCTCTTCTCCGGCGGTTTCATTTTGCTGACCATCTCCATGAGGAACAGCAGCTGGCCGTCGCTGGAACGGGGAGCGGCATCCGCATCCTGCGGCTTCCCCCAGTAATCGTTAAGCGTCACTTTAAACCGTGGATCAATGACAGCGGCCCCGTCTTTTATAAATTTAATTTCACTGGCCCAGCTTTTCCCGTAAGGGGGATTGGAGAGCATGAAGTCGAATTTCTGGCCCGCGAACTCATCTGTTGACAGGGTGGAGTTGGGCCGGATGCGGCTGGGGTCGTTCCCCTTGATCATCATGTCCGACTTGCAGATGGCATAGGTCTCGTCATTGATCTCTTTGCCGTACAGCCAGATATAATCGTTGTTTTTTTCCTGGCCTGCTTGCTTCCGGATAAATCCCTGGGACTCGGTGAGCATGCCGCCGGACCCGCAGGCCGGATCATAGATGGTAATGGTCGGGGGCATTTTTTCTTTTACCGGTTCAAAAACCAGGTGGGTCATCAGCTCAATCACTTCCCTGGGCGTGAAATGCTCTCCGGCCTCTTCATTGTTCTCTTCGTTGAATTTGCGGATCAGCTCCTCAAACAGATACCCCATGCCCAGATTGGTCAATGCCGGCATGATATTCCCGTCCGGGTCCTCTTTGTCGTGCGGGGTCAGGTTCAGGTAGGGTGATGTAAATTTCTCCAGGACATCCAGGAGCACATCCTTGGCCGCCATGTGGCTGATCTGTGCGTTCAGGTTAAATTTTTCAACAATCTCTTTAACATTATCTGAAAAGCCGAAAAGATACTCCTCCACATTGGCCTTCAGGATCTGCTGGTTGTTGGTGGCGGTCTGGTAAAGTTGTTTCAGGGTCCATTTGCTGGTGTTGTAAAACACAAATCCTGCGGCATCTCCAAGGCCCTTGTCGTCCAGTTCAACCAGACCCATCTCGTTTTTCTGGAAATCAACTTCCTTTAACACGGCTTCCTTGGACGGCTCTAAAAGACTGTCCAGGCGGCGCAGCACCACCATGGGCAGAATGACATCCCGGTATTTTCCCCGGACAAAAATATCTCTTAAACAGTCATCGGCAATGGACCAGATAAAAGATACCATTTTATTATGTACAGCGTGATTCATTTGCTTCCTGTCAACTTTTTAATACACTGGTTTGCGTTCAAAATTTAAATCACCTGTGCTTGTACCATATCTCTTAACCCCGGGCCAGCTAACTTTAGAACCGTATTCCTTTATATGAAAAACGTTGCAAACCACAGTTGTTTATCAATCTTTATTATGGGCCTGACCTACCATGAAAAGTCAGGGGAGCGTGGCCGTTTATATTGTCATCTGCCCGGAAGTGATTCATCTTCAATCTGCTTCAAAGTTTTTCCATTTGCTGTTTTCCAGCTTTGAGGTCCACTTCTGGATGTACCTGCGACAATGGCGGCAGCATAACTGGATGAACTGAGTAGAATGTCTTCAGCAGCAATGAGTTTTCCGCCATTTTCTTTAAGCGCGCCATCTTTCAGCAAGCGGGCTTTGATGCTGGCAAGTTCTCCAGGAATGCTGTCGGTATTTGTTTTTGAAAGATCCGATCCTTTCTTAAGCACAAACCCTTCATCTGTAACAGCACCTTGGGCAATAGATTGATTCACCGTGAACGTTAGTTCACGGAGCGGGTCAGGGTCCTGGTGTTTATTGCTGGATTGAGTATTTAAATGAGCGCTGTTCCCGTATTTCAGGATTGGTTCCAGAATTGAGTACCCCAGAACCCCTAAAACCATTCGGGCATTTTGAACAAATTCCTCCATGGCGTCACGATCCGCCAGTGGAAGGCTGGATTCAGAAGGGATATTCCCATTTTCCAGCACATATCTGTCAGCGTGTTTGGATAAATCGACAAAAATGGATTCTAAATATCTTATATGCGCTTTGGTAAGATTTTCATCCTTACTCGTAAAAATGATGACTTCATTCCAGAATTCTTTATTTCTATCGTGTGAAGTTAGGCGATGCGCTACGTTTTCAGGTTCTCCAATATAAGCCATTGGTTTTGAATCGCCAAAACGGCTTTCAAATAAAAAATAAATTCCCGGTTTTGCTGCCTCCGGCCACTTGGGCAATTCCATCAAACGACCACGGGGGCTGGCTATTGCATGCCCTGTCCAGTTCACAAGTTCAGCATATCTAATTCCTGTGACAATCGCATCTGCCAAATAGACCCTAATGAACTTACCAATTGACACGGTACCTCCTTTTACAACGTTTGAGATCAGGGGCTGCCGGCCGCAGGGAGGGGACCAGTAGGGGCGAAGCCGCTACGCGGCAGAGATTCCTATTCAAGCGGTTTTGCTCAATTGAATGGTTCATGGTACCTTCTTACCAGCGTTCAGGTCGGTATCTTCTACCCGACAAGGTTAAAGAAGAAAGGAAGATACCATGAGCGATTTAATCAAACGTTTTAAGGAAGATCTCCAGTTGGCCGGCTATGCCAAGCGGAGCATTCAATCCTATAGCAGCGCCGTGATAAAACTACAGCGCTTTTACAATAAATCGCTTCACGATATCACCGAGGAACAACTCCGTCAATACTGGCTCTCCTATCAGAATGAGTTCGGCTGGAGTGCTGCAACCCTGAGGATCAGCTACTCAGGTATTCAGCATTTCTTTACCAAGACATTGGTCCGGTCCTGGAACATTTTCAACGACATTCAATGGAAACGCGAGCAAACCTTGCCAACGATTCTGAGTCTTGCCGAAGTCAGGAAGATTATCTATGCCTTGCCCACAGTGCAAAGCCACACATTTTATTTGACGCTGTATTCCATGGGACTGCGGTTGAGGGAGGCAACAACACTTCAGGTCAAAGATATCCTTTCCG
>JAKSAX010000133.1 GCA_022361395.1 Desulfobacterales bacterium
AGATAAAGGCGGTTGAACCCCATGACTCGGTGGAACGCTACACAGGGCTCGGAGTGGAGTGCATCCGGGGCCGGGGGGAGATCCTGTCCCCCTTTGAGGTCCGGATGGGTGAGCGGATACTGACCACCAGGGCAATTATTGTGGCCACCGGCGCCAGGCCCATGGTGCCCGATCTTCCGGGATTGTCAGAGGTGGATTACCTGACTTCGGATACCATCTGGAATATCAGGGAACAGCCCGGACGGCTTGTGGTCCTTGGGGCAGGCCCCATTGGGTGCGAGCTTGCCCAGGCCTTCCAGCGTCTCGGCACCCGGGTGACCCTGGTCCAGCGGGGCAGCCGGATAATGAAAAAAGAGGATGAAGATGCCGTCCTGCCGGTGATGAGAAGATTTGAAGCCGAAGGCATGGATCTGCGGCTTAATCACAGTGCAAAAGAGATCCGCACGGATGGCGGGCGCAATACTCTGGTCTGCACCCACGGCAATGAGACCGTTGACATCCCCTTTGACCGGATTCTTGTCGCGCTCGGGCGGCAGGCAAATACCAAAGGGTTCGGCCTTGGGAAGCTGGGAGTTGTCCTGGACAGGAGAGGACAGGTCCGGGCAAACGGGTTCCTGCAGACCAACTATCCCAATATATTCTGCTGCGGGGATGTCCACGGCAGGTACCAGTTTACCCATACCGCTTCCCATGAATCCTGGTATGCCTCGGTCAATGCCCTGTTCGGCAGGGTTAAAAAATTTAAGGTCAACTACAAGGCTGTTCCCTGGGCCACTTATACAGACCCGGAAGTGGCCAGGGTGGGGCTTTGCGAGCAGGAGGCAAAGGCGGAAGGGATTGCCTATGAAAAAACGGTTTACGGTATTGACGACCTGGACAGGGCCATAGCAGATTCCGAGGATGAGGGCTTTGTAAAGGTGCTGACTGTTCCGGGCAGCGATACCATTTTAGGCGTAACCATTGTCGGGTATCATGCCTCTGAAATGATACCTGAGTTTGTACTGGCAATGACCCATGGGATCGGATTGAACAAGATACTGGGAACCATCCATATCTATCCGACCATGGCAGAGGCGAACAAGTACGCAGCAGGACAGTGGAAAAAGGCCCATGCGCCGGAGCGGCTTCTGGCGTGGGTTGAGAAGTACCACACCTGGATGAGGTCTGGTTAGCCATCCAAGCCTGATCATTGTTTTTTTACATTATAATTAATATTTTAAGGAGGACTTTTTAGATGAAAGTGACCATTACTAAAAATTGCATGGGCGACAGAAACTGTAACGATCTTTGTCCCGAAGTATTTAAATATGATGAAGACCAGCTGCTTACGGCCATCAGGGTTGATCCGATCCCGGACCATCTCAAGAATATTGTCCGCCAGGCTGCTGCGGAATGCGGTGCGGACGCCATTGAAATCGAAGAGTAGGTGAGGAATGGGTAAATTCAGGGAAAGCAGGACAGCAGTGAACCTGCACACCTCGTTTGCCGCGGAGGCCCAGGCCAGGACCCGGTATGATTTTTTTGCGGGTAAGGCCCGGGATGAGGGGTTTATCCAGATCGGGAAGTTGTTCAGGGAGACCGCTGACCAGGAATTTGAACATGCCCTGCGGTTTTTCAAATTTTTCAACGGCGGGGAGCTGCCCGTAAACTGGTCTTTCCCCACCGGTGTGATTAAAACCACCCACGAAAACCTGCTCTCCTCGGCTGAACTGGAAAATTATGTGGGCAACGAGATGTATGCCCGGTTTGCAAGGGAGGCTGAAGAGGAGGGGTTTGCAAGGGCGGCAGATACCTTTAACGCCATTATCGTGTCTGAAAACCACCATGAAAAGCTCTTTCTCCATCTGGCAGACAACCTGGCCCGGGACAGAAGTTTTATCCGGGATACGGAGCAAAAATGGCGCTGCCTGAGCTGCGGATATATTCATGCGGGCAGGGGCGCCCCTGATAAATGCCCGGCCTGTGTTAAACCCACCGGCTATTTTGAACTCCTGTGTGAGAATTATTAGATTCCTGCCCAGGCTAAATGAGACATCTGAATTGAGACAGTATTGTTTCTTTTCGGGTGTCTCTTTTTTTGTCTCACCACCCGGACGAGAATGCTTTTTTATGGTGATGTATTGTTAATATATTGATATTACAGCTTAATCTGGCTATCTGTTATCTCTGGCACGCTGCTTGCTCATTAGTACCTCAGATATTGAGTCCAACCCGAAGCAAATGGAGGAAATATGAGACTTCGTGACATAAAAAAGAATTATAACCTGCTGAATTCCGTGGATTGGGAGATGACACCCGAAGAGGCCATTGCACTGCATCTGGAATGGGGTCCCCTCCGGTCCCAGAGTTATTACAACTCCAGGGACAATGACAATGAAACCGTTTATTTTGTCATCAATACATGGAAAAAGCAGCCCATCCTCACCCTTGTGAGAAGAAAGGGATTTGATTCCGAAGAACTCGGTAATTTTAAGCTGCCCCGGAAGCTTGAGTCTGAGTTCATGCAGGGCATCGGCAAATACAAAGGGGTATATGCCGTGGATGGAAAGGTCAGAGACTGGCTTAAAAAGGAACTTGAGGTCTAACGACTGTCTAAAGACTGTTGTACCACACCGCCTCCCTTAAGTTCCCTTGCCGGACCGGGGGCCGGGATCCTGCCGCAGATTCCGGTCCCCGGTTTTTATCTAAAGGACTCCTATTTTTTCTTACCATTTTTTTCGATAAAATCCTTTACCATCTGGTCACCAAGCTCCTTGGAGCGTTTGGTTGCCGATTCTATGGCATTGATCATCGTGGTGCGCAGGCCCCCCTGTTCCAGGGTGTGGATCCCGGCAATGGCGGTTCCGCCCGGAGAGGCGACCCTGTCCTTGAGCTGTCCGGGGTGTTCCTTGGATTCCAGCAGAAGTTTTGCCGCTCCCAGTACTGTCTGGGTTGACAGGAACAATGCGTCTTTTCTGGACAGTCCCATCTTAACCCCTGCATCTGCCATGGCATCTACAATGGTGAAGATATAGGCGGGTCCTGAGCCGCTTAATCCGGTAAAGGCATCCATGAGGACGTTTTCCTGGATGAAAACCGTCTCACCCACTGAATTAAAAATCGCCTTGGCCAGCTCCACATCGCCCTCAAGGACAAACTCGCCTGCTGCAATGGCAGTGGCGCTTTCCTTTACAAAGGCGCAGATATTGGGCATGGACCGGATCAGCCGCAACTCCTTGTCAAGCCCCACTGCAATGGCTGCCAGCGGCACACCTGCTGCTATGGAAATAATCAGCTTTGACTTGTCCAGGGCCGGTGCGGTCTCTTTCAGCACGGCACCCAGGATCTGCGGTTTGGTGGCATAGACAATGATCTCTGCTTTTTCAACCACCTCCAGATTATCCGTGGTGGTTTGAACCCCGTATTTTTTCTTGATATCCGCCAAGAGGTCTTCAGCAATGTCCGAACAGATTATATTCTCAGGTTTTGAGGCCTTTGAAAGCACCAGGCCGCTGACCAATGCTTCTCCCATGTTCCCGCTGCCGATAAATCCTATTTTCTTTTCCGTCAGCATATGGTCTCCTTAAGTTATTCTAAATTATTAAAAAGACACAATATACGGCCATGATCAGAGCCCTGTCAAGGGAAATAAACCAGTGATAAATGGTCTAACTATTACGATTTTAAATCCTTTTTAACCGGTCACGTGTTTATTGCTTCCAACGGGATGACATGGCCTCTATCTTGCTTATCTTAACGAATATGAGAATAAAACAAAAGCAACTGCGGGAAAAGCTGGATATCCTGTATGACCGGTATAATCAAAGAGAGTTTGTTGATCCGGATCCCCTGCTTTTTCTCTATGATTATCCGGACCTCCGGGACCGGGAGATTGTGGGATTGATTGCCTCCTGCCTGGCTTACGGCCGGGTGGAGATGATAATGAAAACGGTGGGTGCCGTTCTGACAGGGCTGGGCCCTTCCCCCTACGGGTTTATAATGGATGCGGATGCTGCAACAGTAAGGAGGGCATTTAAGGGGTTTAAGTACAGGTTTGCCACAGATCTGCATCTGACGGCGTTGTTGACCGGGATTCAGGGGATTCTGAAAGAATACGGCTCTCTTGCCGCCTGTTTTGGGGCCGGGCAGGGTGAGAAGGGCGGCGGGCTGGGCAGGATTTATAAGGCTGTTGCCGGGACCGGGGACGTGGGGCACCTTCTGGCAGATCCTGAAAAGACCTCTGCCTGTAAACGGAGTCATCTCTTCCTGCGCTGGATGGTCAGGGAGGATGTGGTGGACCCCGGGGGATGGGAGGGCATCTCTCCGGGCAGCCTTGTCTATCCCATTGATACACATATGTATAAAATCGGGTCCATGCTGGGGTTTACCCGGCGGAAAAGCGCTGACAGACGGTGTGCCATGGAAATTACACAGGGGTTTAAAAAGATAAATCCCGGTGACCCGGTAAAGTATGATTTTGCCCTGACGCGTTTCGGAATACGGCGGCAGTTTGATGTGAATGATTTAAAGAGATTCATTAAGGAAATTTAGTGTGGGATATAAAGGATATGAACTGCCCCCTTTGATTGAGGGCAGGTTGATTAAGCGGTACAAGCGGTTTCTGGCAGATGTTGAACTGGCTGACGGCAGCGTTGTAACGGCCCATTGCCCCAATTCCGGGTCCATGCGGGGATGTGCGGAAGCAGGGGCGCCGGTATGGATCTCCCAAAGTGATAACCCCAGGCGTAAACTGAAGTATACCTGGGAGGTGATCCGGACAGAGGCCTCCTATATCGGCATCAATACCATGGTGCCCAACCGCCTGGTAAAGGCGTCCATAGAGAACGGCCTGGTGGAGGAGCTGTCCGGATATACAAAGGTGCGGGCCGAGGTGAAGACTTCCGATCATACCCGGCTGGACCTGATGCTGGCGGATGAGGCGGGCGGATGCTGTTATGTTGAAATTAAAAACTGCACCCTGGTGGAAGAGGGACAGGCCATGTTTCCGGATGCCGTGACCACCCGGGGACAGAAGCATCTTGAGGAGCTGGTCATGCTTAAGAAGCAGGGGCACAGGGCCGTGATTTTTTATCTGATCCAGCGTATGGATGCAAAGCGGTTCACCCCGGCGGCCGCCATTGATCCGGTGTATGCGGAGAAACTGGCCTGGGCTGCGGATAACGGGGTGGAGATCATCACCCGGGACGTGGTTATGGATCCCTGTTCAAATCCCGGAATTATCTCTTTACGGGGACCGGTGCCTGTTGACTTGGAAACAGGGCTGCTTTTTGCCGGAACAGCATGTGAAAAGAATTAGAGCGTACCGGGGATAACAGGCGTGAATAAGCAAAATAGCAACAGGTGAATCATAACTGTGACCGCCTTTGAATAAAAATACCGATCCATGTTGACAATCTACCACCCTGTAGTATTTTAAAATCCAGATATCAGCCCTGAATCAAAGGAATTGTGAATGTGGATGAAGGAGAATAACCATGTGGGAATATACAGATAAAGTAAAAGAGCATTTTTTAAATCCCAGAAATGTCGGAGAGTTAGAGGGTGCGAACGGAGTGGGAGAAACCGGTTCCCTGAACTGCGGAGATGCCCTGAAGTTGTTTTTGAAGGTTAACGAGAACGAACGGATCGTTGACGCCTCCTTTATGACTTTCGGGTGCGCCAGTGCCGTGGCCTCATCCTCCGCATTGACGGAGATCATCAAGGGAATGACCCTGGATGAAGCCGCCAAGGTGACCAATGATGATATTTCCGATTACCTTGGCGGACTGCCCAAGGAAAAGATGCATTGTTCGGTAATGGGACAGGCTGCCCTTAAAAAGGCCATTGCGGATTTCAAAGGGATCCAGATCCTTGCGAAACCCGGTGAAATGGTCTGCGAGTGCTTTGAGGTAACCGATCTTGAAATCATTGATGCGGTAAAGGGAAACGGGCTGGAAACCACCGAACATGTTACCAACTACCTGAAAGCCGGCGGCGGATGCGGCAAGTGCCTGGACCGGATTGAGGAGGTTATTGCCTCGGTAAACGCCACAGAGGAAAAATAATTATGGATGTCATTTATACGGATAACAACGCCACCACACGTGTTGCAGATGAAGTCATCCAGGAAATGCTGCCCTTTTTGGGAGAATTTTACGGAAACCCCTCATCCATGTATACATTTGGAGACAGGGTCGGCAAAAAGGTCCGGACGGCACGCCGGCAGGTGGCAGAGCTGATCAATGCGGATCCGGATGAAATTATCTTTATGTCCTGCGGCACCGAAAGTGATAATGCCGCAGTGAACGCCGCCCTTGAGGCCTTTCCGGAGAAAAAGCACCTGATCACCTCCGTGGTCGAGCACCCGGCCATCAAAAATCTTTTTTCATACCTGGAAGACAAAAAAGGGTATGAGGTGACATTTGTGCCGGTGGACAGCAAGGGGCGCCTGGATACCCAGGTGCTTTACGATGCCATGTCCGACAACACCGCCATGATCTCCCTGATGTGGGCCAA